>NZ_JBFUCA010000136.1:0-9019 GCF_056405475.1 Polaromonas sp. P1_G4 | reverse complement strand
CCTCACCTCACCCCTATTCGTTGATCTGTTTTACTTCGAAGCTGCGTCCTTGATGGCACTCGCCACCGTGAACCCGTCACTTCGCGGGACCATGCTCAGGCCTTTGCGCAACCCCCACGCCACCTTCGCGTTATGCACCGGCACGATGGCAACGTCCTCCGCGGCAACCCTTGCGGCCGTTCGCAGCAACTCTTCGCGTTCCTTTTCACTCAATGTTTTTGACGCAGAGCGGATCGCCGCGTCAAACTCCTTGTTGCTGTACCGGCCATAGTTGTTGGCTCCGGTCCCCAGGGCCTTGTCAAAGGTATGGACAACGGCGGTGGAAGGCTCCAGCGAATCACCGAGAACCGCACCAATGCCAAACATGGCCAGGCTGAATTCAGGCTCGCCACCAGCTCCGCCGCTTGTCGCCCGGGTAACAAAGTTCGCGTAGGGGAGCGTCCTTGCGTCGGTTTTTATCCCCGCCTGGGTCAACATCTGGGCAATTGCTTCGCAGACCCGTGCGTCGTTGAGGTACCGGTCATTGGTGCAGTGCAGAACCACCTTGAATCCGGAGGGATAGCCTGCCTCGGTCAGCAAGGCTTTGGCCCGCGCCGTGTCCCCGGGCTGAAGCTTCAGTGCGGGCTCGTACCCAAAAAAGCCGGCGGGAACGATCTGCGTCGCTGGTTCCGCATCGCCTTTCATGACGAACTTGTTAATGGCGTCCCTGTTAATGGCCACTGTGATGGCCTGGCGGACTCTTTTGTCCTGGAACGGGTTCTTGGCCAGCGGTTTCCCGTCATGACTGGTGACATAAGGCGAAACCGTCCGAAATTGATCCATGGACAGGTAGTTGAGTAGATAGGAGGTCGTAGAGACCACCGACACCTTGTCGCTTTTCTTCAAGGTCTCGCTCAAGCTACCGGCAGCGCCATCAATGACATCGACACTTCCGCCCAGCATTGCCGCCGCTCTCGCCGGTTCTTTCGGTATGAATTGGTAAATCACTTTTGACCAGGCCGGTTTTGAGCCCCAGTACGCGTCATTGCGTGTCATGGTCACTTGCTGGCTTGGAATGAGTCCTGCGTACTTGAAGGGACCGGTGCCCACCGCCGCCTTGCCGTTCTCGAAGTCTTCCTCCTTGATCTCCGCCCCGCTTCCTTTCGAAAGAATGGCTACGAGACCTACGTTTTCAGGCAGAGTGGGCGCGGCTTCCTTCGTCTTGATGATGACTGTCAGCGGATCCTGGACCCGAACGCTGTCGACCGCTCTCAAATACGTCTTGAATGTTCGCGGGCCGGCCAGCGCCCTGGCCCTGTCCAGCGAGAACTTCACGTCGTTGGCCGTCATCGGTTCGCCGTTGTGAAATTTGACGCCGGGGCGCAACTTGAATTCCCATTGTTTGTCATCTATCGCCTTCCAGGACAAGGCAAGCAGAGGAATGGGATGCAGCTTTTCATCCTGGCCAATCAGCGAGTCGTAGACGTTCATCCAGACGCCACGATTTGCGGCGCCCAGAACGTGGGGATCGGCAGAAGTGACTTCGGCCTTGAACCCGATCCGTAAATCGGCAGCTGACGTCATACCCGAAAGCGTCACAGCCACGGCAGCCGCCAGCAACCGGCGGGGACAAGTTAGTGCGATTCCCATTCTGAAGCTCCATGAAGTTAGGCCAGGCCTTCTACAGCAAGGCAAATACAAATGTATCGTTGAATGATACATCGTATTGTTGTACGATACAACAACTTCGGGATTTTCGCTGCACCGGCCTTACAGAATCATCAGGCGGCGAGGGACTTTTGACCAGAGGGAACACAGAACCGGGACGCGTCACTGAATAGAACTCTACGGCCCGGGTTCAGCGCAGGCGGAGCCCGCTGGCTTGCCCCCTAAGGATGTCAGCCTGTGTCACGCATTGACCGTACCCAGAAACGACGCGGGGTAGCGCAGTCCGGCGGCCGCGTCAGGCGGGAAGGCCTTGTCGAGCTGGACCAGCTCGGCCGGGCTCAGCGTGACGTCGAGTGCGGCGATGTTCTGGTCGAGGTAGCTGCGGCGCTTGGTGCCGGGAATCGGGATGATGTCCGCGCCCTGGGCCAGCACCCAGGCCAGCGCCACTTGCGAGGCGGTGACGCCTTTGGTTGCGGCCAGCTGCTTGACGACATCAACCAGTGCCAGGTTGCGCCTGAAGTTTTCTTCGGCAAAACGCGGCGAAAACTTGCGGCGATAGTCGTCGGCGGGCAGGTCTTCGGGCTTGCTGAAGGCGCCGGTCAGGAAACCGCGGCCCAACGGCGAATAGGGGACAAAGGCCACGCCGTGCTCGCGGCAGGCGGCCAGGGCGCCGGTGACTTCGGGGTCGCGCGTCCACAGCGAATATTCACTCTGCAGCGCGGCGATGGGATGCACCTTGCAGGCACGCGCCAGCGTGGCGGCAGAGGCTTCGGACAAACCCAGATAGCGCACCTTACCGGTTTTCACCAGCTCTGCCATGGCGCCGACGGTGTCTTCAATGGGCACGGTCTTGTCGACGCGGTGCTGGTAATAGAGGTCGATCTGGTCGATATCCAGACGCTGCAGGCTGGCGTCGCAGCTGGCTTTGACATATTCAGGCCGACCGTCGACGCCGCGCGCCGCTTCATTGGCCGGGTCGCGCGTGATGCCGAACTTGGTCGCGATGAACACGTCCTTGCGGCGGCCGGCGATGGCCTTGCCGATCAGCAGCTCATTGGTGTGCGGGCCGTAAATGTCGGCGGTGTCGAGGAAATTCAGGCCTTGATCGAGCGCGTGGTGAAGGGTGGCGATGGACTCGGCGTCGTCGCGGTTGCTGTAGAAGTCGCTCATGCCCATGCAGCCAAGGCCGATGGCGGAGACTTGTGGGCCGTTGCGGCCGAGGGTGCGGGTTTTGATCATGGTGTGTTTGCGTTGGGTTGAAGGGTTGGTTGAAAGGGTTGATAGACAGGGATGGGTTCAGGCGCGCTTCGGCACGGCGCGCAGCTCTTCATAGAGGCCGAGCTTCTTGCGGATGTACTGCAGGGTTTCGCGCTGGCTGCGGATGCCGGCCTCCAGCCGCGCGGCGTGCGCTTCGAGCAAGGTTTGCCGCTCGTCCAGGCTGGCGGCGGTGTTGCCTTCGCGCAGCAGCTGGGCATAGCGCTGCATGTCACGCATCGACATGCCGGTGGCGCGCAGACGCACCAGGAAGTCGAGCCAGCGCATGTCAGCATCGCTGTAGCGGCGCGCGCCGCTGCGCCGGTCTATCGGCGCAATCAGGCCGATCTGTTCGTAATAGCGCAGCGTGTAGGCGCTCAGCCCCGAGGCTTCTGCGGCTTCGGCAATGCTTAAGGAGACGGTGGGGGAGTCAATGGTTGCGGTGGTCATGAAGGGACTGTAAAACTTCGAGCACACTCGAAGTCAAGCCCCTTTTTCGCACAGGGTGTTTTGGCTGCCGCGACCACTGGAAACGGCAGGCCAAATCGCTTTCGCATCCCCTGGGGCGACAATAGGGCACATCCTGCAACGCAAGAGCACCCCCATGACCCAAGCCCAAGACCCCAACCGCGCCAGCGAACTCAAAAAGATGGAACTCTGCGACTCGTGCGCCGGCATCCAGCGCAACTGGCGCAAGGCCCCGGGCCACCCCGAGCTGGTGCAGGGCGACCCGCGCCATGAAACGCGCCGCCATGGGCTGATCACCATCACCCGCTACAAATGCGACCGCTGCGGGACGGCGTGGGAGTATGAGAACGACAAGACCAACCAGAAGGCCGGCTGGTCGGTGGTGGGCCGCTGAGGCGACTCAAGCACAGGCGGCTTACCGCTCTGCGTTGGCGCGCTTGATGAGCGCATCGCACTCGGCGCGAAGCTTCTGCAGCTTGTCTTTCCCGGCATGAAACACCTTGTCGTCGAGCGCACTGACGGCCTTCTTGCCCGAAAGCCCAGCAAGGTAAGACGCTGTTTCAAGCGCATTTTTGCAAGGCCGGAATTGATCAAACGGATCAGGCCCTTCCTTGGCCGCAGGCCACTGCTTGCGCTGCCCGTCCAGCGCTGCCTGGGTCAGGCGCAGCCGCTGGGCGTACTTCATGGCCTCCGGCTCCATGGCCCCGATGGCGTATTCATTGAGGACACGCTGCGACCTGATCGCCAGGGCCAGCGCATCCTGCTCGCCCTTGGTGGGTTGCGCCATCGCCAGCGTGGCGGCCGGAAACAGCAGGAAGGTCAAAAGCATTCGCATCAGGCCGACCATACAGGAATATGAAATCCGCCCTCTTGCCGCCCGRCCGCTTGAATCGCCATCGGCTGGACGCCGACCCCGACACGGGCTTTTGAATGACACGCGTGGCGGGGCACCGGACGCATCATGGCTCTTGCACTGAAAGGACACAACAAGCATGAAACGAAGACTGCTTCTCGCCACCACCGCACGGCTGTGCCTGGGCGGAGCTGTGTATTTCACCCTGCCGGGCGCACAGGCCCAGCCCAGCTACACCGTCAGCATGGCCCAGCTGCAGGACGCGGTGGCCAAACGCTTTCCGGTGCGCAAGCGCGCCAACGGCCTGCTGGACATGACCGTGCAGGCACCGCAGCTGCGCCTGCTACCCGAACAAAACCGGCTGGGCGCCGCCATGGCGGTGGAAGCCGCCGGCCCGGCGCTGCAGCGTGCTTACCCCGGCACCTTTGACCTGGACTTTGCGCTGCGCTACGAAGCCAGCGACATGACGATACGCGCGCACCAGCTGCGCGTGAACACGCTGCAGTTTGACGGCCTGCCGCCGCAGGCGTCGATGCTGGTATCAGGCTATGGCCCGCAGCTGGCCGAGCAGGCGCTGCAGGGCGTTGTGCTGCACTCGCTCAACCCGCAGGACCTGGCACTGCCCAACAGCATGGGCGTGCAGCCTGACCGGATCACCGTGACGGCGCGGGGGCTGGTGATTGAGTTCGTGAACAAGCCGCTGAGCTGAGCCAGCAGACCGCCGCGGTAACGCGCTAGCCGCGTTGCTCGCCCGCCAGCGCCTGCACATACGCGCGCAGCGAGGTGCGACCGCGGACAGGTGCATCGGGCACGGTGTAATGCCGGTCCAGCGTGATTCCTGTCATTGCCGCATACGATCTGGCCGCAGCACTTGAAAAGCCCATGGCCCTGAAGGCCTCTTCCCATTTCTCGCGCGGCGCAACACGCACCGAGACGGGTTTTTGCAGCGCCTCTCCAAAGGCCACGGCAACATCGCCTGCGCTGTACTGCTCTGGCCCTTCAACATGAAAGAGGCCGGTTTTGCCGGCGGGCTCGGTCATCAGGCGCGCAGCGAACTCACCCAGGTCTTGCGGCGCCACCATGGGCAGCTTGAAGTCCGCCGGGTACATGGAGTCGATCACACCTTCATCCTGCGCGGTCTTCAGCGCCGCGTCCCAGTTGCTCATGTAGTAGGCCGCGCGTATCACGCTGAACGGCACAGCTTGTGCCTCCAGGGCTTTTTCCATGTCGTAAAGAATGCCGAGGTCGCCCGCGCGCTGGACGGGCTGGGCGCCATAGGTGGACTCGGCCACGATCTTCTCGAAGCGTGTACCTTGCAGTGCCTCAATGATGGACGTCACCGTGCTGCGCTCTTCGGCATCGGTGTCGGTGGAGGGAGCCGCCGGCGGATTAAGCAGAAAAAGCCGCGTGCCCTGCTGGAAGACTTTGCGCAGCGACGGTACATCGTGGGCGTCGGCAACAGCGACCTTCGCCCGTTGGGGTACGTCGTGTTTGGTCTTGCCCACCCGGCCGGATTTTTTGGGGTCGTGGGTGATGAGGGTGACGGGCTCGCCCGCACCGATAAGGCGTTTGACCAGCGCCGAGCCGACGTGTCCTGTTCCGCCAAGAATGATATGCATGGGATTCTCCTGGTGTCAAAAGATCCATGCTCGAGGCAGGCGAGGCTCCTCAGTGACAGCCACTGGAGCCCTGGAAAGTCGGAATGCGCCGACAAGGGACAAGGAAGGGCTGCGACGCGTGCGGTCACAAGGAGACAGGCAAAAAAAAGACAGGCCTCAGCCTGTCTTTTTGGATCAGCGGGTATGTATTTGACCCGCGTTGCCGCTTACTTGGTGCCGGCTGCCTTGRCGTCGGTCTTGGCTTCTGCCTTGACTGCGCTGGTGTCGACCGCAGCGTTGGCCTTGTCGGCGGCGGCTTTGGCCTTCACGGTATCAACCTTGGCATTGGCATCGATAGCGACGCCGGCTGCTTTGGCATCTGCCTTGGTGGTGGCCTTTTCAGCTTTGGTGGTGGCCTTGGCTTTGTCGTCAGCGTCTGCCTTTTCAACCTTGGCGTCGGCCTTGACCTTGGCTTTAGCGGCCTTGGCATCTGCCTTGGCGGTTTTCGCCGCGGCTTTTTCTTCGGCCTTCACCACTTTGGCATCGGCCTTGGCGTCAACCTTGGCTTCGCTTTTCACGGCGGCTGCCACAGACTTGTCGGCCTTGGCTTCAGCCTTGCCGGCAACCGGAGCGGTTTGCGTGGACGACTCGACAGGTGCCGGTGTTTGTGCAGAAGCAATGCCGACGAAGAGGGTAGCAATGAGAGTAGCGAGCAATTTGTTCATGAGAGAGTCCTTTGAATGGATGGATGATGGAAATTATTGTTATCACGTAGCCTGTGTTCAACGGCGTGGCATGCAGCGCTGTTGACCCTTCACACACACCGTTGCACAACACACTTGCGCCTTACATCGCTTGTCGCTGTATGGCGACAATACCGCCCCGTTTCGCGCTGGCCTGTAGGATGTGGCGCTTCCACCGTGTAATGAATGAAGCAGCAGCATGTTCCTCGAAGCGTCCGAGGACTGATCAGGCATCAGTATCCTGGTGATGAATCTGGCATTGAACAAACTCAGAGCCAGAGATGGAACGCGGATATTGCGTCTTGTCGATTGACCTCCGAAGCCTGATAGAAACACTTTGCTGCGACGTATGGACTTGCGCTGACGCACCGTTAAAGAACACAGATACGAGCCGCGCAATCTCTGTTACTGAAGATGGCTTGCAACGCATCAATAGACTCACCAAGTCCAGTTGGTCATGTGGATCGCTGTATAGATCAAGCACGACAACGGTGTCCGGATCGCCCTTTACGGGGTAGACATGAACGTCCCCACGCCCGGCTCGGTAAGCATCGTCAAAGTAATCGTGGTGGATGGATAAGATCTCAATCTTTACACCCAGGGCATCAAAGACGGCTTGAAGGTCTGGATTGGGCACTGGCTTGTCTTCGACAGTCCAACTGACGAAGTCACCCATAGAGACACAGATTTCAAATTCGGTTGCGGGAACGATCGGACTCATGATGCTCAATGTTTGAGATGCAGGGTGCACAGCCGACTTGCCGGCAGAGTGCCTCGTTTTACCGGAAAGTCATTTTCAGGTCGGCTACCAGAACTTCCACCAGGGACGCACTTTTTTAAGCGTAGGTGCGAAGACAGACGGCTCGCCAGGAATGTCTGCGAGTAATAGCGGAGAGATGGCGGTGAAGAGGCCCGACACAGATTCACCGTCTTCATTGGCAAGCTGCTTTGCGACCTTGTTGAAGGGAAAGACTGACAACTTGTCATTGATCCTGACCATCCAGCCGTGCTCTGGATCTTGCACCCACTGCCCGCCGAAAGTGTGACGGATGCATTCACCGAGGAATGAGCCCAAGGTGCTCGGCAGGTTGCTCTTGACTTCCTCACTCGCAGTTTGGCGTTGACGATCAATGTATGCGTCGAGCCAGCGCACTCCAGCCTCGTTGTACTCGACGATGACGGCCAGCTTTCCCCTGGCAATGTTTCGCACCAATTCGGCGTTGGCAATGATGTGGTGTTCCATGTGTCCTAACTTTGACATGTCCCGCAGAAGTGCGGAATGGCGCGGAGTCTTGCCAGGCAACCTTCTCAGGGGTTCAGATGGAAGTGAATGGCAGCCTCCAGGGCCCGGTGCAGCGGATTCCTTTGATCCGCCTGAGCGGGCTTGGTGGGAGATACGGTGCGCGTGAAGCGACGCCGCCCCTGCGATTCGCTCTCGATGAAGATCACGAACGCGGAGGTGCCAGCTTTGAGTTCGGCTTCGGTGTAGAAGGCGCGCTGGTATTCGTTCTCGCCCGAGAGCGCGGCATAGCTCGCTGCATCGACCAGGGTATGGACGGTTTCACCTTCGCGCTTGACGGTGCCGCTTGTAATGGCGGCGCCAATGGCACCTCCCAGTGCAGCACCCAACGCCGCGCTTTTGAGTTCTGCGCGATAGTTTGAATACACCGCAAAGTGATGCAACCTGGTTGGAGGGACGGGTCCGGCACCATACTTTTCTTGCAGACGATGGGAGAACAGCCGGGGGCCGGTGGGGTCTGTGAGGTCCTGGGCCAACCGGAAATAACCGTAGCGATCACTGGTAATCAGCAGGCTAAAGATTTCGCGAGTGCCTTCATTCTTCGGGCGCAGGTCTTCGACCGGTGTCCGGGCCGATGCGGCGAGGTTCTCGACAGGCAGAGACACCGGGCCTGTGGCGCAGCCCACCAGGGAGAGGGAAGCCAGGAAAGCTAGCAATAGACGCATGGACATGAACTCCGGTAGTTATCGGCTGATGGCGACAGTCGCCGCCCGCGGGATATTTGGTGCGGTGAGACAGGGTCAATGGCGGGAGGTCAGGCCAACCACTGACCATCGGTTCGACCGAGCGGCGGAACGCACTATTTCGCGGGCGACGTTGAAACAACGTCCCTGACAATCACCTCCGAGACGGTTCGAACCTGCTTGGGGGTAACGGCTGAGAAAATGCCCTCCCAGGCGCTCGAGGAGGTATTGAAATTTTTGGCTCCGAACGACTTGTTCGAAGGAAGCTCGATGTACTGGGCGTTAACGTCCATGTACGCGTTTCCAACCAGCACGCCCAACACGTATCGCTTCGCTGTAGACACATACTTGAAGTCGTTGACGGTCAAACGGACAAGGATGGAGGCGTTCGAGGGAATTGCGGCTTCATCCTTGGCAAAGACGAATGGGATCTTCGCGGTTTTTGCGGATTCTGCCAGCGACTCCTTCCATTC
>NZ_JBFUCA010000135.1:0-9024 GCF_056405475.1 Polaromonas sp. P1_G4 | reverse complement strand
CTCCAGCGCAGCACCTTCGGCGGTTTCCAGTTTCAGCAGGAACTCACCCAGCAGGTTGCGGGTGTTGCCATCGAGGTCTTTCAGGGCAGCGTCGGCTTTTTCGAGCTCACCGGTGAAAGCCAGAAGCGCGAGGTGCCGAAGTCTCAGCTCGGCATGTTCAGGAAATTGCGCCAGGGCAAGCCTGGTGGCTTCCACGGCCTCGGCGTAGCGCCGCGCGCCTGAGAGGTATTCGGCGAGGTTGGCGTGGTAAGGCGGGTGGCCGGGCTGAAGATCAAGGCACTTGCGGGCCAAGTGAATGGCCAGGTCCCACTGCGATGAGCCAGCCGCCAGGATGGCGACGTTGTTCAGGGAACGCAGGTGGTCGGGGTTGAGTTCCAGGGCCCGTGCGTAGGCCGCCTGGGCCTTTTCAAGGTCACCGCAACCCTCTGCTGCAATCGCCAGGTTGGCTGCGCCGTCGGCGTCCTGCAGCAGTGATGCTTCAACGCCCAGCAGCGTTCGGTAGGCGGCCTGCGGGCGATCCAGCACGCTAAGCAGGGTGGCGCAGGCAGATGCCGAATTGACGTCCGTCGGCGAGAGGGCGTGCGCCTTTTCAAAAGCCGCGAGCGCCAGTTCGGGCTGGCCGGTGCTGTCCAGCTGGCTGCCTTGCGACATCCAGGCCTCGTGATCTGCCTCACGGTTAGAGGGGCGGGGGTTTTTATCCATCGCAACTGTGTCGCCGTCGTGCATGCAGGAATTATGTGGCACGGTGGGTTCGGGGACTCAGGCGGGCGCGGAGATAATCGCGGCTAATGACCCAAGGCCTCACTTTCACCGACCTCGGCGCGCTGCACCTGCTAGGCCGGTTCGGCGAGTTGTACACGGGCGCGGAGCGGGAACTGCTGGACCTCGCGCGGCTTCTGGCCGGCAGGCGCGCGGTCAAGCTGTGGTCCGATGTGCCGGTGCACCCGGCGTACGCGCCCGAGGGCATTACCGCCGTGCAGCCCTTTGCGCACCAGTTTCCCAGGGAGGGTACGCTGCTGATAGGCGGCGTGCATCTGCAGCCGGGAATCTGGCTGAAATACACGCGGTTTCAACGAATCATTCTTTTCCACAACATTTCACACCAGGGGCAGCTGTTTGCCATTGTCGAAGGCGTGCGGGAATACACCGGCCTCGACCCTGAGATTGTTTTTGTGTCCGACTGGCTGCGCCGCACTGCGGCATTGACCGGGCGCGTCATTCCCAGCCTGCTCGACCTCACGCCCTTTTCAGCGGTTGCCGTTGAACGTTTTGCCCGATGGCCGCATGGTGGAGCCCAACCGCGGCCTTTCACGGTTGGGCGTGCCAGCCGTGATCTGCTGGAAAAGCACAACCCGCAGGACCTTTCGCTTTACCGCATGCTGGCCAGCCGCGGCATACGGGTTCGCGTCATGGGCGGAACCTGCCTGGCGCCGGGTTTGGCCGGAACCGAGGGCATTGAGTTGCTGCCTGCGGGTGCGGAGTCTGTGCCGGATTTTTACCGTTCACTGGATGCGATGTTCTACCGCACCGGAAACTTTTTCGAGGCGTATGGACGGGTGGTGCTGGAGGCCATGGGTGCCGGTTTGCCGGTAGTGGCCCACGTGAACGGCGGCTACGCCGAAGTGATCGAGCAGGGCATCTCGGGTTTTTTGATCCGCTCGCAGGAGCAGGCATTCGATGCCCTGATGTCGCTCAATGATTCGGTGGATTTAAGGCTTCAGCTGGGCATGGCAGCGCAAGAGCGGGCCAGCCAGGTGCACGGCCCCGACGCAACGGAGCGCGACCTGGCGTTCTATCTCAAGTGAACGGTGACCGGCCGCCCCCATCAGGGCGCGGCAAATGCTGCTGCGCCTGAATAGCGAATGTTTCCGTTGGTGCCGGTGTAAACCATGCCGGCACGGCTTGCATTCACCCCGGTGAAGAAACCGTCCACGGTGAAAACCGGTCCACCGTTGGAGTAGCTGAACTGCCCGCCWGCAACACTGATATTGGATGCCGCAAAACCGCCAAGTGTCGTGACCACGCCCATGCTCAGCTTGGCCGTGCCGAAGTTGACGCTGAACGTTGCGGATGTCAGGGTTCCGGAGGCCACTGCCGCCTGTACGGAGGTGTCGTAGCCCGTGACTGGCGTCTGGCCGATCAGGTTGTAGCTGAGGGTGCCCGTTGTGGGCATCACCAGGGTAGGCTGGCCGATGATGTAGTGGAGATCATTGATGTTCGTGCCGCCTGGGTTGCGTGTGCCCGTGGTCCACGAACCCCAACCGATAAAGTCGCCCGCGTCGGTAGAGCCCGCCGAGCCTGCAAAGGCGTTGATGGTGGGGGTGAAATCCTTGCCATTGGCGCTGAGCGCGGTCAGTTTGCCGGTGTCAATGGTTGCGGAAGTGCCCGTGGCAACAGGCGAAATGGTGGAAGGTCCGAAATTGCCCTGCGAGTGGTAGGTTGCGGTTGACTTGAAATTTGTGAACGTGCCTGTGTTGACTGGCTTGACATCGGTCACAACCGCTTTATTGATGATGATGGGCTCTATTGGAGGTTCGGGTGTGGGTATGGGCGGGCGTACATTCGTTCGTTTCGGCGTGTCTGTGTTGTTGACCACCCGGACAGACTCACCTGCCGTCAGCCCGACACATCCCCCCGCATTGCAGACCTCAATCGCATCCAGCTCGGTTGTCACGCTCAGCGAGCCGTCCGGGTTGTACCCAGCATTGAAGCCAGAGCCGCGGATACCAATGGTGGCCGTCGTGGTGGTGACACGGTAGTTTTCACGGTTGCGTTTGCCGATCAATCCGGTGATGGCCCGCATGCTGCCGCGCAGCAGGTCGACCAGAAAGCGGTCTTCCTTCGGGTCGGCCTTGTCTACATAGTTGGCGACCTTGAACTCTGTTCCCGGCTGCAGCGAAACGACACCGCCATCGGAGAACTTCACCTGGGCGCGGCCATCGAGGCCGGTAATGATGGCCTGGCCGCTTTCGATATCCTTGCCTTTGACCAGCGCGTCGGTCTTGCCGTCCGTGCGCCGCAAACTGACTTCGCCGGTGGTGAACTGGGCCACGCCCGCGGAAGGCGCTGCCAGGGTCTGCAGTGGGTAAATGGCGGCCAGCGCCATGGCCAGGGCGGTGTGCTTTAGTTTGAACTGCGGGGTCATGGTGGGTTCTCCGGTATTTTTTAAGGGGTACGCACTGGGCTGCTGTGGGGCTGGGGACGGCCCGTTTAAAGGGGGGGTCTTACGACCAGGCTGGTCTGCTGGAAAACGGCCGCACCGGAAACCTGGCCCGCGCTGGGGCCCGCGCCGGTAACCGATGAGGCGCTGTAGACCAGTGCGGCACGGCTGGCATTGTTGCCGGTGAAGAAGCCGGTGACATTCGCGCCCGAGGAGTTAGTGATTTTGGCGTTGTTGATGTCGATGCTGCTGCTGACGCCATAGTCATTGCCGCCGAAGCGCGTGGTGAGGTCCAGGTTGCCATAGCCCTGGCCTGGGCTGTAGGCGCCGAAATTGGCGACCAGCGAACCGCTTACAAGCTGACCCGCACCCAGCAGGCTGGAGAAGGCGGTGCCGCCGGCGAACTGGTAGGTGCCCTGCATGTTGTCGGCCGGCATCTGAGCCGTCGGCGTCGGCCGGCCCATCACAAAGTGAACGGATTCAATCGCGCTGGGCGAGCCTCCCACGAACTTTTGTCCCGTCACCCAGCTGCCCCAACCGACGAAGTCGGGATCGGACGGCGCACCCAGCGCGCCCTTTTCCATCGTGGTGAGGCCGGGCGTGCTGCGGAACTGGGTCAGGACGTTGCGGCTGTCGAGGCTGTCGACATCGATGGGTTTGCCGCTGAGGAAGCTGGTCAGCACAGCGGTGCCGGCCTCGGGGTAGTAGCTTTCGACCACCGGGTTGGCCGCGCTGTCGGTGAACGCAATCGCGGCGGCCAGGTCGGTGAACACCTGTTTGACGGGTGTGGTGGGGACAATGGCGGGCTTGCCATCGGACGTGGTCTGGTTCCCCGCAACGACCACCTCCTGGACGGGCGGCGGCGTCGGCACGTTGGCCCGTGTATTGGTGCGAACTGGCGCCTCGGAGCTGTTAATGACTCGCACCGACTCGCCGGCCGTCAGGCCGACGCAGCCACCGGCGTTGCAGACCTCAATGGCGTCCAGTTCCGTCGTGATGCCCAGTGATCCGTCCGGGTTGTAGCCCACGCTGAAGCCGGAACCGCGTATACCTATGGTGGCCGTGGTGGTAGTGACCTTGTAGTTCTCGCGGTTGCGCTTGCCGATCAGGCCGGTGATGGCCCGCATGCTGCCGCGCAACAGGTCGACCAGGAAACGGTCCTGCTTGGGGTCAGCCTCGTTGACATAATTGGCGATTTTGAACTCGGTATTGGGCTGCAGTGACACCAGGCCGCCATCCGAAAACCGGACCTGGGCGCGACCCGCGGTGCTCGTCAGTATGGATTCGCCGCTTTCCAGCGGTTTGCCCTTGGTCAGCGCCTCGGTTTTGCCGTTCGCACGCAGCACGTTGACGTCGCCGGCGATGAACTGCGCCACGCCGGCCGATTCGGCGGCGAATGATTGCGCGGGGAAGGCCGCCGCAATCACGACCGACAGCGCGGCGTGTTTGAGAGAGCTTTCCCGGATGGTTTTCATGGGGTGTCTGGCGGGGCGTGTTCAGTCGGCACGGCAGGTTTAGAAGTCGCGGCGCACGGTCACGGAGAAAAGGCTGCGGTTGTAGTCGGAAATGGCAATGTTTGACTTGACGGAGGTCAGCGACAACTGCGGCGTCACGCGCCAGAGTTTGGCGGGGACCCAGTTGAGGCCAAGGTTCAGATTGAGCTGCCTGTCGGTGCGGGTGACCAGGAACAGCGGATCGGTGCCACCGTATTTGCGGTCTTCATAACTGATATTGCCAAAAAAGGCGAGGTCGTCCCTGATGGATTTCTGTGTACCCAACCGGATGCCGAACAGGTGGTGGCCCATGTGCGGAACGCCGCTGGCTTTTTCCTTCTCGGCACCCACATAAATACCCCCGAAGACCAGCAAACCGTCGCGGAATGCATGGGCGTAGGACGTACCCAGCACGGTTCGGTCCGCATCACGAAGCGATTGACCCGGATAGCTCAACTCGCCCCATTGCAGGTAAGTGCTCCACTGGCGGAAGCCGTCGATGCGGTAGGTCCATTCGCCGACCAGGCCTTGCTGGTCGCGCGCGCGGGATCCGGCGACGGTATAGCTGCCGGCCTGGACGACACCGGTGAATTCATGCTTTTCGTAGCGGTAGCTGGCACCGGCGTTGACATCAACCTGGCCGGTGTTGAAGTCGTTGTACTTGGCATTGAYGCGCGCATTGCCGCTTGCGTTCGCGATCAACGACCAGCGCGGGTCGACGACGTAACGGGCTGACAGCCCGCCACCCAGAGTCATGAAGGCATCCCTGGTCTCGACACCCGAAGCATTGAGGGTGAAAATTGCGCCGCCAAAAAGCGGAACCGCGACATTGGGATTGCCGGGGCCGCTGTTGACATTGGTGTCGTAGCCGACGCTGGCTTCCAGGTACGGTTTGACGGACGAGCGGGCGGCTTCTTCCGTGCGATCAATGGCTTGCAGGAATTGGTCGATGGTGGCGGCGGCCTCCGTCGGGATGTTGTCTTGTTTGGCTTCCAGTAACACCTTGCGCGAGCCGGCGTTGTCCCCGACGGCAAAAAGTGCCCGTCCAAGCTCCGCGCGCGCACGGGAGTTGGCCGGCTGCACCGCCAGCACGCGTTCGAGCGCGAATATGGCGCGGGTGAATTGCCCTGTGTCGTTGGCGGCGATACCCAGCACCGTGTCGAAGTCGGGGTCGCCTGCGCGTGCGGTTTCCTGGGGCTCAAGCAGATCGAAGGCTTTTTGTGCCTGGCTCTGGTCGAGCAGCGTACGCGCCTGACTGACCAGTGCATCGACTTCCGCATGCGCTGCAGCGGCCATCATGACGGCGAGAAGGATGCCGGTACTTTTGAAGATGAAGGATTTTTTTGAAGACATAAGTATTGGGTTTTACCGGTCCCGGGTAACAACTCGTAAGTAACAAAAGTTTTATATCACGATGAGGGGTCTTTCAACGCTTTTTTACACCTTTGCCGCCCTGCGCAAGTGCATGGAGGCAACACCTTTTCGGCGTTTGGCGGGTCGGTTGGTCATATTTACGTGTTCGCCTTGCGTGCCTAGGGTATTTACGGGTTTTTTGAGGCGGCTTCAGGCTTAATATCAGCAACTACTTATATTAAGAATAAATCGCTATGAACGAGATGATCCAGACCAGTGCGCAAGTCGAGAGAGGCCGTGTGTTTGAGCTGGCGGCCGAGTTGTTCGCTGTGCTCGCGACGCCGATGCGCTTGCGTGTCTTGAGCGCCTTGTGCGAACGTGAAAAGTCCGTGAATGAGTTGCTGGCGGAGATCGACACCACCCAGCCCAATCTTTCCCAGCATCTGGCCGTGCTGTACCGCACCGGTGTGCTGGCCAAGCGCAAGGAAGGCACCCAGGTGATTTACCGCGTTCAAAGCGAAAAAGCCGTGGCGCTGTGCCGCAGTGTCTGCACCCAGATCGCCATCGAGCTGGATGAGCCGGGCGGATTGTCRCCGGCCGAAAGCCTGTCGCCGCGATCCGCCTCCCAAGACGCCTGAACCGAAAGAACGCCCTTTATGCTGAGCCGTTTTTTACAGCGCGCGCCGGAGAATTTCCTCTCAGGGGCGCAAATAGCGGACGTGCGCGCCGGGCGCCGCGGTTTTCTGGCCGGCGCGTTTGCAGCTGCGTCAGCCGGGGTGGCGGCGGTGGGTCAGGCCCGGGCAGCGACTCCGGAGGGCGATGCCAATATCCTGAACCTTCCCGCCCACAGCAAGGGCCTGGGCCAGCCCGTGGCGGCCCGTGGTTACGGCCTGCCCAGCGAATGGGAAAAAAACCTGCAGCGCCGCGAGAGCCCGGGCCTCACGCGCATCGGCCAGGCCAGCGTGAGCTTTTGCCCATTGCAGGGCCTCTTCGGCATCATCACCCCCAGCGRCCTGCACTTTGAACGCCACCACCAGGGCTGGTGGGACATCGACCCATCGAAACACCGGCTGATGGTCAATGGCTCCGATGACGCCATGCTCAAGCGCCCCATGGTGTTCAGCATGGATGAGTTGATGCGCCTGCCGAACGTCAGCCGCATGCACTTCATCGAATGCGGCGCCAACACCGGCATGGAGTGGGGCAACTCGGCGGTGCCAACGGTGCAGTACACCCACGGCATGCTGAGCTGCAGCGAATTCACCGGCGTGCCCTTGCGCACCCTGCTGGAGCTGTGCGGTGCCGACCTCAAGCGCGCCAAATTCATTCTGGCCGAGGGGGCCGACGGCTCAGGCATGACCCGCACCATCCCCATGAGCCTGGTGATGAGCGGTGAGGTGCTGGTGGCCTATGGCCAGAACGGCGAAATGCTGCGCCCTGAAAACGGCTACCCGTTGCGGCTTATCGTGCCGGGCGTGCAGGGCGTGAGCTGGATCAAATACCTGCGGCGCATCGAGGTGGGCGACATGCCTTATGGCACCAAGGATGAGACGATCCATTACGTCGACCTGCAGCCCAGCGGCCTGCACCGGCAATACACCAGCATCCAGGAAGTCAAAAGCGTGGTGACCTCGCCCAGCGGCGGGCAGGTACTGCTGCAAAAGGGCTTTCACAACGTCACGGGGCTGGCCTGGAGCGGCCGGGGCAAGATCAAACGTGTGGACGTTTCCGTGGACGGTGGGCGCAACTGGGCGCCGGCGCGCCTGGAGGGGCCGGTGTTGGCCAAATGCCTGACGCGTTTTAATGCCGATTTTGTGTGGGACGGCAAACCCGCCATTTTCCAGAGCCGCGCTGTTGACGAGACCGGCCAGATCCAGCCGACGTACAACGAACTGCGCAAAGTGCGAGCGTCCCGCAGCATTTATCACAACAACGCCATCCAGTCGTGGTCGCTGGAAGAAAACGGCGAGGTGAAAAATGTCCAGATCTAAGGCTTTGTCCGTTTCTCATGGCGTCCGCGTTGCGATGGGCTCGCTGCTGCTGGCGGGTGTTACCCAATGGGCTGCGGCTGCTGATAAACCGGTGATTCTCTCCAGCATCGGCCGCACGGCGACACCGGCGGAAGTCAAAGCCTGGGACATTGACGTGCGGCCCGACTTCAAGGGCCTGCCCAAAGGGCAGGGCTCGGTACGGCAGGGTGAAGTGATCTGGGAGGCGCAATGTGCGTCCTGCCACGGCAGTTTTGCCGAGTCGTCCGAAGTGTTCACGCCGATTGCCGGCGGCGTCACGGCTGAAGACATCAAGAATGGCCGCGTGGATGGTCTGATGCCTGGCTCCAACCAGCCGAACCGCACCACATTGATGAAAGTCTCCACGCTGTCGACGCTCTGGGACTACATCAACCGCGCCATGCCGTGGAATGCCCCCAAAACATTGACGGCCGACGAGGTTTATGCCGTCACTGCCTACATCCTGAACCTGGGCAATATCCTGCCCGACAACTTCACCTTGTCGGACGCCAATATCCGCGAGGTACAGGCCCGTTTGCCCAACCGCAACGGCATGACGACGTCGCACGCGATGTGGCCGGGCAAGGAGCTGGGCGGCACGGCGCGCCCCGATGTCCAGGGCTCGGCCTGCATGAAAAATTGCGCCGGCGAGGTGGTGGTCAAAAGCTTTTTGCCAGACTATGCACGCAACGCCCATGGCAACCTGGCCGAGCAGTCGCGACTGGTGGGTGCCAGCCGGGGTGTGGACACCACCCGGCCGCCCATGGCCGGAATATTTGAATCAAATACGGCCCCAAACCAGACAGGACGTGCGCAAGCAGCTCCTGAAAAGATAGCAAACTCCACGCCGGTTGTTGCTGTGCAGCTGCCAGCTGTCGTTAAAACCGCCGCGCCCGGCGTTGCGTCCGTCATGCCGTTGCTGCAAAAAAATACCTGCACCGCCTGCCATGGCATGGACAGCAAGATGGTGGGGCCATCCTTCAAGGATATAGCCAACAAATATAAAGAC
>NZ_JBFUCA010000134.1:0-9086 GCF_056405475.1 Polaromonas sp. P1_G4 | reverse complement strand
TTCTCAAACTGTCCGGAAAGCCCATCAAGCGCGCGCATTCACGTGGTGTTAGGCGACGGGGATTCTTTTTGCTCCCTTGGCTCACGAGAATCTCAGAGCCATCTTTGTAGTAACGCGCAGACAGCGTGCGTGTAACGCTGTCTGGAGTGACGAGGCCGAAACCGAATCCATTACCCGCTTCTTGGTGCTTCTTTTTGTAGGCTTGCAAGTAAGCCCAGAGCTTGTCAGTCAGCGTGTACTTGTCGAGTACTTTGCGTTTTGCGTGGTCGTAATACTTATCACCGTCCCATTCCAGTTCCGGTTCGCCGACTTTTTTGTGAAGAATTTCGCCAAGGGTGTGCTGGCCTTTGCCCGGCAGATCAACCATATCCCAGTCAAACATGACCGGCTCACGGAACCCGACGATGATGATTCGCTCACGATGCTGTGGCACAAAGTGAGCGCCGTCGATGACCTTGTGGAAAACCTGATAGCCGAGTTCATCACGCAGGGTTTTAAGGATGACGTCAAACGTCCGCCCCTTGTCATGGGACTGRAGATTCTTGACGTTCTCAAGCATGAAGGCGCGAGGACGTTTCTCGGCAATGATCCGCGCCACATCAAAGAACAGGGTGCCTTGAGTTGCATCCGCAAAGCCGTGTGCGCGCCCCAAGGCATTCTTTTTTGAAACTCCGGCGATGGAGAAGGGCTGACAGGGGAATCCGCCCAATAAGACGTCGTGGTCTGGAATATCTTTTTCGTGGATTTGGGTGATGTCACCGTTCAGCGGGTGCCCGCCCTGAAAGTTCTCTGTGTAGGTCTTCTGGGCATAAGAGTCCCACTCGCTGGTGAACACACATTCACCGCCGATTGCTTCAAACGCGAGCCGGATGCCACCGATGCCGGCGAACAGGTCGAGGAACTTGAAGTCACCATTTCCCGAAAGGGGGCCGAAGTTGAGGAGTCTCTGAAGCTCGGCCGCGATGTGCGCCGGTGGAGGTAATTCGCCCGTCTCCCATCGGCGGAGGTGGCGAGGGCTGACCTTGAGGTGTTTGGCTACCGCTTCTTGGGTGTGGGTTTTGCGAGCGGCCGCCAAATAGGCGATGGTTGCGGAGTGGTCGGCAGTGATAAGTGGTGTGGTTTTCATGCGGCGGGAATAATTTCGGACATTTTGTCCGCTTTTTGTCCCCTTGTACATTCATCCAGTGGTTTTATTTTGTTTGTTGTTGTCTATCTACAGGGGATCCGGGCCTGCCTATCGCGGGCCTTTTTCCGATCGTCGCGTATCCGATCCTGGGTTTGACCGTCGAGTGGCTGGCGAGCCATTGCGTCTAGATGTTTGATGCGTTCGTCCAATGCTGCGCACTCCGCTTTCATCGCGGCATAGTCGTAGTTGGGTTTGCTCTCTGCTATCACCGTTGATTGAGCTGGTGGTTCTGCTGCTGGAGGTGTCTCCGGTAGGCGGACCGCATCCATCAGGTTGTGATTTTCCTTAGTCACGACCCGGCTGGTCTTTGCGCCTGCAGCACAGTCGCCGTCGCTGTATGTGGTTTTGCCGTTGGCTAGGCACTTGGTGACGAGTCGACTCCCTGGTTCTGGTGCTGTGCTGGGTAGAGGCTGTCCTTGTGGTTGCCCTGTGGCCTGGCTGGGGCGCGTGGGCGCCGGCGTGATTCCGGTGACCGGCGGGCGTTGATTCCACCAATCAGTTGTTCGGTAGCCTGCGTAAATGAGAGCCAGGAGTGTGAGTAGTGCGCCAAGCCAACGGAGAACGGGTTGCTCAGGCGGCGGAGTGAAGGGCCGCTCGCGGTCAGCACCTTTCAAAAAATCATGATCCATCAAACCCTCCTTGCGCGCATTTGTTTGTACTGACGATACCGCACCAATAGGCTTTGCAGAACTGGGGTCTTCGTTGCCAGGGGCCATACGGCTGGCTAAGCTTTTCCTTTTCAACCAACGAGGACAAGCCCATGCCCAACACCCCATCCCTCCCCGAAAGCATCATGTCCCACGTCTCCATCGGCACAAACGACTTTCCACGTGCCAAGGCGTTCTACACCGCTGTGCTGGGTGCGATGGAGATCAAGGTGATCATGGAGCACCCTGGTGCCGTCGCTTTTGGGCGCGCGTATCCGGAGTTCTGGGTGGGTGTGCCGCACGATGGCGGGAAGGCGCATGTGGGCAATGGCTCGCATTTTGGTTTCCTCGCCGTTTCCAAAGCGCAGGTGGATGCGTTTTATGCCAAGGCGCTGGAGCTGGGTGGGCAGGGTGATGGCGCGCCGGGCCCGCGGCCTTTGTATGGGCCGCAGTATTACGGCTGCTTTGTGCGGGACCTGGACGGGCACAAGATTGAAGCGCAGTTTTCGGATACATCTGCGGGTTGATGTAACGCTGGTCTTAAGTCAAATGGGCCGTTGGGCCAAGCAGAACGTGCGCGAGCAGCTATTTAATTCATAGCAATCCGGCTTGCTTTCCCTTCGCCTTGTCGCGCTTGGGTACGGGGCGCTGTCTGACATGGGCGGGCATTCGGGGTTTTCAGAATGGTTGTTACGCGGGTTGGTGTTGCCTTGTTTGCACGCTGGCCCTTGTTCAACCCCTTTATCTGGAGACACACCATGCCGAACAAACAGAACGCAAAAAACAAGCAGAACAAGCAACTCGCAACCGAGGACGCACGCAACCAGGCCGGCGGAGCGATGGAGCAAGACGGCACACCCAAAGCATCGGGCCACGGCGGCAAGGTTGAAAACGACTTCAACCAGATGGGTGAGCAAAAACCTACGCAGAAGAACGAGGGCCAGCGCACGGCCAACAGCCGCAGCGACCGGGAGTCGCATGTGGGCGGCAGCAACCAGCTGCAGTCGCGCCGCGGCAGCACGGGGCGTTGACGTGGCTGCCGACACGTTCAGCCGCGGGGCGGGGGTGAAGGCCGGCCAGTTTGATCACCAGAGCGGCGAGCACCTGACGCTGGACAGCGCGAAGATTTACTTTGAGGTTCACGGTGATGACGCCGACCCGCCGCTGCTGTTTCTGCACGGTGGGCTGGGCACGATGAAGGACTTCAACAGCGCCCTGCCGCTGCTGCAGAAGCGCTTCCGCGTGATCGGCATCGACAGCCGGGGCCACGGCAAGTCAACCCTGGGCACGGCGGGCGTGACCTACCAGCGGCTGGCGCTTGACGCTGCTGCTGTGCTGCAGCACCTGGGCGTTGAGCGCTGCAGCGTGGTGGGTTTCAGCGACGGCGGCATCACGGCGTTGCGCATGGCCGCGCAGACTGCGTCACTGATCGACAAGCTGGTTGTCATTGGCACCGACAAAATGCTCAAGGCCGATGACCCGGTGCGCAAGCTGCTGGGCGGCGTCACGGCGCAAAGCTGGGCGAAAAAATTCCCCGAGTCGGTGGCGCTGTACAACGCGGTCAACCCGCAGCCCGACTTTGCGGCGCTGATTGATGCCGTCGTGCCGATGTGGCTGGACGACGGCCCCAGCGGCTACCCGGGCGACTGCGTCAAGCAGATCAGTTGCCCCTTGCTGGCGATTCGCGGCGATGAAGACCACCTGGTGTCGCGTGCCAGTGTGTTTGAGCTGGCGGAGCAGGTGCCCGGCGCGAAGCTGCTGAACATTCCGTTTGCCGGCCATGAGGCGCACAAGGACCAGGCCGAAGGGGTGATGGCGTGCGTGAACCGGTTTCTGGAATGAAATAAAGGCCATTTTCATCACGAAAAGTGGCTGCAGCCCTGGCAGAACGTGCGCGAGCAGCTATCAATACCATAGCGCTTGGTGCTTTCGGCGCTGTTCGCATCTTTACCTGCCGCTGAGGCATTTCCTTACAAACCGCAACGTGGCAGACGCATGGCTCTAAGTTTGGCGGCGCAGGATGAACGCTTGTTTTTTTCTGCGGGGCAACCACCTGCAGACATCGCCGAGAAAGGCCGCCATGAAAAAGATCGCCGACTTCCTGTTTCACCCGCGCTATTTGCGGGCCATTCCTTCGCTGGTGGTGCTGACCACCGCCATGGCCTGGAGCGTGGCGCCGGACCCGGATGCGGTAGACACCGTGCAGAAGCGGGCAGGCGTGAGCTTGTCGCTCAACCACACGGCCGCGGGCAACAGCCCGAACGACAAGCTGCTGGACAAGCCCGAACAGGCTTGAATGCGGCCCAAGCGGTCGTAACGCCCTAGGGCTTGGCCGCGGCCATCCAGCGGCCGATCTTGCCGACCACTTCGGCCTCCAGCCCGTTATAGCCGTGGTACGCCATGGCCTCACAGGGGTCGCCCCGGCTTTGGCCGCCGGTGAAGGTCAGCAGCTCGGCCTTCGGCGTCTTGGCCAGTTTTTCCATCAGCTGCGGCATGTCACTGAAGGCGCAGAGCTTGCAGCCGTCTTGTTCGTGGTGCACCACCAGCACCGGAATCGTCAGTTTCTCCATCGGCATTTTGGGCACGGCGCGGCCGTTGGGGTCGGTCAGGATGGTGGACGTGAGCACGATGCCGTCGGGGCCGCCCTGCGCCGGCGCCGCCTCCGTGGCGATGTAGGCGGCCGACTGTGTGCCGCGGCTGGTGCCCACCAGCCACACGGGCACAGGCGACTGCTGCTTCAGCCACGCAATCACGGCCAGCACGTCGGCGGTGTGTTCGGGCTTTTGCCGGTTGCCCGACAGAAACGGCGGCGACTGTTTGTCTGACGGCGCATCAATCACCGCGACCGCAAAACCGGCGTCGGCAAACTGCTGGCGCGTGCGCACGACGAAGTTGCCGTTGCCCCAGCCATAGCCGCCGCTGTCGTTGATTTGCAGCCCGCCGTGGCCGCCGGCCATCAATATGACGGAGGCTTTGGGGGTGGCGTTCGGGGTGGGCGCGATGTAGACAAAGCGCTGGGTCACACCCGGGCGGGTGGGAATGTCGACCACGCGCGGCGCACTTTGCGCCAGTACRTTCCCGGCCACGACCATGCACAACAGCAGGAGAGCGGGCAGTGCGTGGCGCAGCCACAGGTACCGTGCGGAGGAATGCGGTGTCATGGTGGGGTTCCTGTGAGGACGTTTCGGGATTTGTTTAAAGAAAATAGGGCTGCAACCCAATCAGGACGGGCGCGAGCAGCTATCAAAGCAATAGCGCGCGCGTTGAACGCTGCTGGCGCGCCGGTGCTTCATGGCGCCGTCGCGGCTTTGATCCACTGCACCATCGCCTCGCTGGCCACGACCGGTGTGGTGAGGTGGTTGGCCTTGACTTCGAGGTACTGGCTTTTGGGGTTGGCGGGCAGCTTGTCGGCAAAGTAGGGACGGGCGTATTTGCTGATGCCGTCGTCTTCGCCCACCACTGTCAGCACGGGGGTGCCGGCCGGGATGCGCGGGGCGGTGACGCCCATGTCGGCATCGGACTCGGGGTCGAAATAGCTGAGGTAGTCTTTCGCGGTGGCCGTCACGCTCAGCTGCTTGCCCTGGTTGATGTCGGAAAAGCGTTCACGCGAATCGCCCTTGCCTGCGGCAACCAGTGCGCGGGCTTCGTCCACGCTTTCGCGCACGACCTTGCTTTGCGGCGATGCGTAGTAGCGCGCCGGCACATGGCCGGGCGCCAGCAGCACCAGTGCCTGCACGTCGCCGCCGCGCGCGGCAAAACTCATGGCGGCGGGCACGCCCAGGCTGTGGCCTGCAATCACGATTTTCGTGGCGCCCTGGCTGCGCAGGGTTTTGACATGGCCGGTCATTTCGGCCATGGCCTTGTCCCAGTTGCCGTCGATATAGCGGCCGCGCGACCAGGGCATGTCGGGAAACAGCACCAGCATGCCTGCGCCTTCCAGCACGGGCTTGATGCGGCTCATGTTGGGGTCGTTGTTGCTGCCGGGGTTTTTGCCGTGCAGCATCAGCACGCCGATTTTGGGGTTGCCGTCTTGCGCGTGGACGGCGCCGGCCAGCAGGGCAGACGCGAAAAGAAGGCCCGTGGCAACAAAGTGCTGGAAATGTCTGCGGCGCATAAAGCCTTTCGGGCGGTGGCTGATGGGGGATCGAGGTCGGGCCCAATATAACCCCGGCAAACCGCCGCGACAGCCGGGTTTGCACGCAGGGGCCGGGCTTCCTACAATGGCACGATGAACGCCGTCATGCCGCAAACCACCCCCAACGCCCCGGCAACCCCCTTGCTGGCCAGTGAGCCTGACCGCGCGGCTTACCGCGATTACGCGCAGCCCGGCCTGGACCGTGTACGCACCTTCTACCGCAACAACCACCAGAACCAGACCTACGATTTTGTGCAGCGCAAGAAAGCCGAGTGGCTGGCGTTTTCGCAGCGCGAGATGACGCCCTGGGCCGCGCTGGAATTCCTCAACACGCTGGTCGATGAGTCGGACCCGGACATCGAGCTGCCGCAAATCAGCCACCTGCTGCAAACCGCCGAGGCTATTCGCGCCGACGGCCACCCCGACTGGTTTGTGCTGACGGGTTTCATCCACGACCTGGGCAAGGTGCTGTGCCTGTTCGGCGAGCCGCAGTGGGCCGTGGTGGGCGACACCTTCCCGGTGGGTTGCAGGTTTTCAGACCGCATCGTTTACCCCGAATACTTTGACCTGAACCCCGACAGCCGTGACGCGCGTTACAACAGCGAGTACGGCGTGTATGCACCCGGCTGCGGGCTGGACGCGGTGCACATGTCCTGGGGCCATGACGAATACCTGTACCAGCTGCTGAAGTCGCATTTGCCGATGCCGGCGCTGTACATGATTCGCTACCACTCCTTCTACGCCTGGCACCGTGAGGGCCAGTACGGCCACCTGACGGACGCGCAGGACGCGGCGCACCTGGAATGGGTGCAGAAGTTCAACCCCTACGATCTCTATTCCAAGAACGACAGGCCGCCGGTACTGGCCGAACTCAAGCCGTATTACGACGACTTGATGGCGAAGTATTTGCCGGCGCAGCTCAAGCTGTAGTTTGTAGTTTCAGCCCGGGCCCTCAGTCCTCTTCAACGCCGTTGCTGCTGCGGCTGCTGCGCCAGATAGCGCGCACCAGCCATATGCCGCCGGCCATGGCGCCCGTAAAACCCAGAAAGCCGAAGGCCGGCAGGCCAAACAGCGTGGGCCCGCCCTTCACCGTCATGACGATGGACGAGCCGATGATGAGCGCGGCGATCACCAGCGCCATAGCCAGCCGGTTGGCGGCGCGGTCCAACTGGTCGCCCACGCGCTTGAGGTGGGCCAGCTCTATGCCCACGTGCACGCGGCCGCGGCGCGCGTTGCGCAGCAGGCGCGACAGATCATGCGGCAGCTGCCCGGCCAGGGCCAGCGCGCGGCTGAAGGTTTGCCAGCTCCGGGTGGCCAGGGCCTTGGGCTGGTAGCGGGCGCGCACCACTTGCCGCAGCAGTGGCGTGGCTTCAGTGGCCATGTGAAAGCCCGGGTCCAGCCCGCGGCCCATCCCTTCGAGCGAGATGAAGGCCTTGATCAGCAGCGCCAGGTCAGGCGGCAGGCCCAAGTGGTGCTCGCGCAGGATGGCGGTGACATCGGACAGCATTTGCCCCAGGCTGAGCTGGGCCAGCGGCGTGCCGTGGTACTGGTCGACGAAGGTTTCGATTTCGGACTCAAGCTGCGACAGGTTGACGCCATGCTCGTCGCCGGTCCAGTCGAGCAGCACGTCGGCCACGGCTTGCGGCTGGCGCTCGACCAGGCCCAGCAGCAGCTGCAGCAGCTCTTCCCGCCGCCGCGCGGTCAAGTGCCCGACCATGCCGAAATCAATAAAGGCGATGCCGTTGCCGGGCAGGTAAAACACATTGCCGGGATGCGGGTCGGCGTGAAAGAGGCCGTCTTCCACAATCATTTTCAGCACGGCGCGGGCGCCGCGGCGGGCCAGTTCGCCGCGGTCAAAACCGGCCTCGGGCGTGAGCTGCTCCAGTGCGCTGCCGGGCACGCCTTCGACCAGGTCTTGCACATTGACGCGCGGGCCGGTGTGGGCCCAGTGCACGCGCGGGATCACGACATAGGGCAGCGGCGCCATGTTGACGGCGATGCGCTCGGCATGGCGGCATTCGGCGGCCAGGTCGAGCTCACGGTGCAGCGACTTGGCGAGCTCGCGCACCAGCTGGCGCGGGCGGTAGGGTTTGAGTGCGGGCAGCTCTGCCTCGGCCATGGAGGCCAGACGCTCCATCAGGCGCAGGTCGGCTTCGATGACTTCGGTGATGCCGGGGCGGCGGATCTTGACGATGACTTCTGTGCCGTCGTGCAGCTGCGCGCGATGCACCTGCGCTATGGAGGCGGCCGCCAGCGGCGTGGCGTCAAAGCGGGCGAAGACGGTTTCGGGCTCGCCGCCCAGGTCTTCGCGCAGCTGCGGCAGCAGGAGGGCCAGCGGCACGGGCGGCACGTGGCTGTGGAGTTTTTCGAACTCGGTGATCCATTCGGGGCCGAAGAGATCCGCGCGCCCGGCGAGTACTTGCCCGAGCTTGACAAAGGTGGGGCCCAGCTCTTCCATGGCCAGACGCACCTGCTCGGCGGGGCTGATGCGGGCGAGGTCGGCCACGCCGTCCCAATGCAGCGCATGGCCCGCGCGTTCAAGCCTGTCGGCCAGGCCGAGGCGGCGCACGCTGTCGCCAAAGCCGTGGCGAACCAGCACGCCGGCGATTTCTGCCAGGCGCGTCATGTCACGCGCAGCGCCGAAGGTCCCGATCAACATCGAATGATGATAGCCCTGAGTTGTGTTGGCGGGCTTGCCTTTTGTCAATTGCAGGGCAGGCGCGGCGGGTTTTCTGGCGTGCTCTATTTGCGGGCTGCGGCGGCTGAGGCGCCGGATTTTTCCTTCTTGTCGGGCAGCTCGATCTTCACTTCCAGCACGTCCAGGTTGTCCTGGCGCTCCAGGTGCAGCTTGATGTCGTGCGGGTCGATGCGGATGTACTTGGCGATCACGGCGATGAGGTCGCGCTGCAGCGCGGGCAGGTAGTCGGGCTCATGGCCGCGCCCTGTGCGTTCGTGCGCCAGGATGATCTGCAGCCGCTCCTTGGCGACGTTGGCAGTTTTTTTCTTTTCGCCGAGAAAAAAGGACAGGAAGGACGCCATCGTTTTATTTCCCCCCGAACCAGCGCTTGAAGAGGCCGGGTTTTTGCGCGTCGATGAAACGCATGGGCTTGTCCTTGTC
>NZ_JBFUCA010000133.1:0-9098 GCF_056405475.1 Polaromonas sp. P1_G4 | reverse complement strand
TCCTCAAACCGCTGGATGGCATGGGCGGCATGGGCATCTTCCGCGTGAAGGAAGACGGCCTGAATCTGGGCAGCATCACCGAAACACTGAACAGGAACGGCGCCGAAAGCGTGATGGTGCAGAAATTTTTGCCCGAGATCGTCAAGGGCGACAAGCGCGTGCTGGTCATCGGGGGAAAACCGGTTCCTTTCAGCCTGGCGCGCATTCCCCAAGGCAGCGAAGTGCGCGGCAATCTGGCGGCCGGCGGCGTGGGTGTGGCGCAGCCGCTCTCAAAGCGGGATTTTGAAATTGCCGAAGCGCTGGGCCCGGTGCTGGCCGCGCGCGGCCTGCTGCTGGCCGGCGTCGACGTGATCGGCGACTATGTGACCGAGATCAATGTGACCAGCCCGACCTGCTTCCAGGAAATCCACGACCAGGCCGGTTTTGACGTGGCGGCCATGTTCATTGACGCACTGGAGTCGGCCCTCACGACAGCCGGCGCCTGACGGCCTGATCGCACAAGCGGGCAGCAGCTGTCAGGCGGCGATGAGTGCGCCGCCTTCAAACACCTTGAGTTCCCCGGGCGCAAATGAGGTCCAGTTTTCATTGGTAGTGAGCGGCGCCGTGACCACCACGGCGACGCGGTCGGTCGGCCTGGTGTGCTCGGCAAAATTCACGCTCACATCCTCGTCGCTCAGCGTGGCATGCGCAAAGGGGTGCTTGCGCTCTACGTAATAGAGGTTGGTGGACGCGTGCGCCCACAAGGCCTGGCCGTTGCTGAGCAAAAAGTTGAAGGTGCCGTGGGTGGCGATGTGCGCCGCAAGCTCACGCAGCGTGATGCTCAGCTCCTGCACGCTGGGAACGCCCGCGTGAGACTTGGCCATCTCCTGCATGATCCAGCAAAAAGCGCGCTCACTGTCAGTGGTGCCGACGGGCCGGAAGCTGCCGTGCAGGCGGGGCGAAAAATCTTTCAGGTCGCCGTTGTGGGCAAACACCCAGTAGCGGCCCCACAGCTCGCGCACAAAGGGGTGGCAGTTCTCCAGCGCGACACGTCCCTGCGTGGCCTTGCGGATGTGTGAGATGACGTTGCGGCTTTTGATCGGGTAGCGGCTGATCAGCTCGGCCACCGGTGAACTGCAGGCCGGCTGGTGGTCGACAAAATGGCGCAGGCCGCGGTCGCTGCCGCCGGCCACGCTGTCGTCGCCCTCAAAAAAAGCGATGCCCCAGCCGTCGGCATGGTGGTCGGTGTGGCCGCCCCGCTGCGCGAAGCCCCTGAAACTGAAGGTCACATCCGTTGGCGCATTGCAGTTCATGCCGAGAAGTTGGCACATGTCAGTCCGCTTCCTGCTTGTTATTCGGTAAGTTGTCAGGCTGGGCGGGAGCCGGCACGCGAAGCTGCCATGCGGCCACCACGGCCAGTATGCAAAGGGCGGCCAGCATCAGGAAGGCTTCATTGAAAGCAGCCAGCCGCGCCGGGCTGCTGGTGGCGTTGGCCAGCGAATCGCCATGGGCCGCAAGCCGCCACTCCAGCACGATGCCGCACAGGCTCACACCGATCGCGCCGCCCAGCATGCGCAGGAAGTTGATGGCACTTGCGCCCTGCGATAACAGATGCTCATGCAGGGGCCGGAGCGACCCGAGGTTGAGCGAAGGCAGGATAAAACCCAGCCCGATACGCCCCAGCGTGGCCCACATCACCAGCATCCAGAGCCCCGAAGCCAGGTTCACCGTGAGCATCAATGCAAACGAGGCTGCCAGCAAAGCCAGCCCCGTGCTGACCAGCAGCCAGGTCGGGTGTTTGTCCGCCAGCCGGCCCACGCCCGCAATCGTGGCCGCCAACACCAGGCCCGCAGGCAACAGGATGGTGCCGACGTGCGAAGCCGAGAGATTCAAGCCCAGCTGCAGGTACACCGGCAGCAGGTAGGTGGAGCCAAACAGCGCGGTGCCGTAGATGAAAGCCACGATGCTGCCCATGGCAAAAGGCCGGTAGCCAAAGAGCGCCAGGTTCATCAGCGGTGCACCACCCGAAGCCGCCAGGCGGCGTTGCCACCAGATGAATGCGGCCAGCGCCGCCAGCGCGGCGCCCAGCAATACAAAGGCATGCGCGCGCCCGGCGCCGTGCAGCTCGACCATGCCGTTGAGCAGGCACAGCGTGCCCACCGCGCCCAGCAGCAGGCCGCGCCAGTCGATCATCGCGCCGTTGCGGTTGGGCTCCACGCCACCCGGGGCGGTGTCGGGCACGTAGCGGTAAGCCATCCACAGGGATACCAGGCACAGCGGCACCACCATGAAAAAAATCGAGCGCCAGCCAAACAGGTCGACCAGCACACCGCCCACGCTGGGGCCCAGCGCCGGCGCCAGCACCACGCCCATGCCGAAGAGGCCGCTGGCGCGCCCCTGCTCGTGTGGCCCGAAAGCCCGCATGATGATGATCGCGGGAATCGGTTGCACCACACCGGCCGCCAGGCCCTCGGCCACGCGCGAACCCAGCACCAGCCCAAAGCTGTTGGCCAGACCGCCCACAATGCCGCCGGCCATGAGCAGCATCATGGTGCCCACATAGGTGCGGCGATAGCCGTAGCGCGAAAGCAGCCAGGGCGTGGTCAGCATGGAGACCGTCATGGCCACCATAAAGCCCGAACTCACCCACTGCGCGCGCTCCTGCCCCAGCGTGAAGTAATGGCTCATGTCG
This sequence comes from Polaromonas sp. P1_G4, assembly GCF_056405475.1. Taxonomy (NCBI): domain Bacteria; kingdom Pseudomonadati; phylum Pseudomonadota; class Betaproteobacteria; order Burkholderiales; family Comamonadaceae; genus Polaromonas; species Polaromonas sp. P1_G4. Next base: position 6,427 of record NZ_JBFUCA010000133.1, on the reverse strand, counting down.
GGAATCGCCACGTTCACGATGGTCGACGACATGATGGAAGCCATCGTGCCGATCATGACGGACAGCAGCAGCAACCACCGGTAACGCGGACCGTGGCGCGCCTGCAGGCCGGCAAGGGATGCGGGCATGGCCCGGGTGTCCGTCGTCAGTCTCTCGGCTCGGACCAGAGCTTACCGCCGGTCGCCCAGTTTTCGCGCTTGATGTCGGTGATCAGGATGTCCACCGAGTCGGGCTGGCCGCCGAGAATTTCGACGCTGACACGGGTAATGGCCTCGACGAGCTTTTTCTTCTGCTCGATGGTCCGGCCTTCCATCATTTCGACGTGGTAAGTGGGCATGGTGTCCTCTGGGGTGTTGTGGTTGATGCGGGGTTGAACACAGGGTTTTACGGGTGTCCGGTCAACTGGCCCGCAAACATGTCTGATACCCGATGATAGAAGCAAGAGGCCGGCCTTGTTTTGTCGGCCTCCACTGACAGCATGACAGGTGCTGGCGCCGGGCCCGAGAGGCTTCGCCGGGGCTATCCTGTACCCTTGGGTTCTCCTGCCGGGTGGGTGTCGTCCGGCCAGGTGCTTTTCGCTTCGGCCTTGCGGGCCCACCATTCATTCGGGCAAGCCACTTGTTTTTCACCACGCCATCCAGATCCACCGATCAACCCCTGCCTTTGCTGGCCGGCCGCAACTACCGTTGCCACTGCGGGCAGCCCGTTTTTTTTCGCAACAGCAAGTGCCTGGCCTGCGGCACGCCGCTGGGTTATGACTGTGAGCGCGGCCTGCTGCTGCCGTTGATGCCCGGGCCGCAAGAGGGCACCTGGCAGGAATGGCAGGCCGCCAGCGCACTGGCCGGCGCGCCGCCCGACGACGTGCAGCCGCCTTCGCTCGAGGAAATCCCCGGCCAGGAATCTGCGCCCGGCGCTGCGCCTGCCGCACCCGTTGAGGAAGCCGAGGCGACGCAGGCACCGCCCGCCCAGCCTGCCGAAAATGGCGAACCTCTTTACAGGCGATGCCTCAATCTCTCAACCCCAGCCTCCTGCAACTGGCTGGTGCCGGTGGAAGACCCCGCAGACATGTGCCGGGCCTGCCGCCTCAACCGCACCATTCCGGACCTGACGGACCCAGCCCTGCCCGACAACGGTTACCTGTGGGGGCTGGTCGAGCTGGCCAAGCGCCGGCTGGTGTCCGCACTGATCCTGCTCGGGCTGCCGGTGGCGTCCCGCATGAGTGAGGACACCGAGCGCGGCCTGATGTTCGACTTCCTGCGTTCGCCGGTGAACGGCCCGCACATCATGACGGGCCACAACACCGGCCTCATCACGCTCAACGTGGACGAGGCCGACGACGCCAAGCGCGAGGCGGTGCGCAAGGCCATGCGCGAACCCTATCGCACGCTGCTTGGGCATTTCCGCCATGAAGTGGGTCACTACTACTGGGACCGCCTGCTCGCCGGCACTGCCTGGATGGACGGCTTTCACGCACTCTTCGGCGACGAAACCCTGGACTACAAGGCCAGCCTGCAGCGCAACTACGACGAAGGCCCGCCCGCGGACTGGCCGCTGCATTACGTGAGCGCGTACGCCAGTACTCACCCCTGGGAGGACTGGGCCGAGTGCTGGGCGCATTACCTGCACATGCGCGATGCGATCGACACCGCTTTAAGTTTCGGCCTGAGCGTCGATCACTTCGACCTGGAGTTCACGCCGTTCACGATAGATGCGCTGTATCAACCGGATCACCCGGATGCCGAACAGTTCCTCACCTTCCTGAACCACTGGACGCGGCTGACCACCATGCTCAACGAGATGTCGCGCAGCATGGGCCAGCCCGATTTCTATCCCTTCATCCTGCCGACGGAAGCGGTCGCCAAGCTGCACTTCATTCACCTGGTGGTGTCGTCGGGCAGCTGGCTGCAGGAGCAGGCCCCGGATGAGGCACAGACGCAGATCCAGAGCCCAACAGAGGAAGAGGAAGAAAATGGAGAAATGAAGGAATCGCAGCAGCAGCAAGGCTAGCGCGTGATTTTCAGGTAGAAAGAAGTTGCAGACCAATAAGGATGGGCGCAAGCAGCTATTTTTTTGATAGCACCTGAATGGATCGCGATGCGTTAAAGTCGGCACAACGCACACCCTTCACGACCGCCCATTCATGCCCACCCGACCCAGAGGCCATCACTACAGCGTCTATGTGATCGAGCTTGGGCCCGAGGTGTGGAACGTGGCACGCTTTCGCCGCGCCAATCCGGACTACCAGCTGGGCAAGCCTTTTGTGTATGTGGGTATGACCGGGCTGGACCCGGATGTGCGTTTTGACAAACACAAGGCCGGCATTCAGTCCAACCGTTTCGCCCGTGATTTCGGCGTGCGGCTTTTACCCAAGCTGTACGAGATGTACAACCCCATGCCCTACGACGCCGCGCGCGACATGGAAGTCGAACTGGGTATTGCCCTGCGCGAAGCAGGTTACGGTGTATGGCAAGCCTGAGCGGGGCCGCACCGGAGCCGGCTATTCAAGTGCGCTCACGGCCACGCCGTGCTGCTTCGAAAACGCCTGGAGTGTTGCGGCGACCTGGGGGTCCAGGAGGGTGGTCGTCAATTCAATGATCTTGTTGCCGTCACCCTTGTGGCTATCGCTCACCGTCACGGTGGCCGAAGGATCATCGGCGGCAAACAGCTTCTGCAGCGAAGGGCCCAGCGACCCCATCAGGCCGTCGCGCTCATCCTGAGCAGCACCTGACTGCGCAGCATACTGAACCTCAAAAGAAAAATTTGTCCTGGGATTCATGTCGGGTGTCTTTCTGGGTGCCGGAAAAGCTACCGGCGTAATGTGGCCGCGAGGGTGATTTCGGGAACGCTGGCCAAGGCCCTGGAGAGCGGGCAGGCCTTTTTGGCGCCTTCGGCGAGTTCCTGGAATTTCGCTTCATCGATATCCGGAATCRCGGCCTCCAGGGTCAGCGCAATGCGGTCGATGAGGAAGCCATCGCCCTGGGGCACCAGGCGGACCTTGGCGCGGGTGTCCACCGAGCTGGTGCCGAACCCGGCCTTGTCGCAGGCAAAGGAAAACGCCATGGTGAAACAGGCTGCATGCGCGGCGCCCAGCAACTCTTCAGGATTGGTGCCGCTGCGGTCGTCMTCAAAGCGGCTGCCAAAGCCGTAGGGATACGCCTTGAGTGCAGCGGTGTCGGTGCTGATCTGGCCCTGGCCCTTTTTGCCTCGGCCTTCCCAGTGAACGGATGCGGTTTTTTCGGTCATGGGGTTCTCCAGGTTTGTGCGCGTGCAGGGTATATCCGTGCAGGGCAGTGAAATGAAATGAAATGAAATGAAATGTTGAGCGTTCCAGCGTGCCCGCCTTTTTTGTGGCTGGCCGTCGGACAGCGCCGCACGTCGGGGTAAGGCCTTCCCGCCGTGGCCGGAGCTGGTGTGAGCCGGGATGCACCGGTCAGGCGTCGTCTGCGCCCGGGTCTTTCATGTGCCATGTGATCCGCCCAAACTCGGCCCTGAGCTGGGCCCGGCCCTCGTCGTCTGCCAGTGCGGAAAGAGCTTGTGCCACCGAGAGCTTGCGTGCAGAAACGGGCTTCCCGCGGTAGGCAAACACGATGCTGTTGGTTTTTTCCTGGGCAAGAATTTCCACGGAATTGCCGTCGAAACTGCGCGCAATGCGGCCCGCCAGCAGCGGATAGTCCGGGTCATCGTAGTGCAGGTTCACCACCAGTACGCCGCCCGGCGACAGCGCGGCAAAACAGTCGTCATAAAAGCGCTGCGAACAAAGGGCCGGCGGTTGCCCCTGGTGGTCAAACCCGTCGATCAGCAGCACGTCGAACCGGGGGGTACCGGCCTGCAGAAAATCGGCCCCGTCAGCGGCGATGACGCGGAACCGCGCATCATCGTCGGGCACGCGGAATTCGCGCCGCAGCGCCACCACCTGAGGGTTGATCTCCAGCACAGTCATCTGGCTGGACGGCAGCTGCCGATGGCAGAACTTGGCCAGGGAGCCGCCCCCGAGGCCGATCATTCCGATGTGCAGGGGCGCGGGCCGAAAGAGCAGGAAACCCATCATCGTCAGCGTGTAGTCCACTTCCAGGCGCCAGGGGCTGTGCATCAGCATGCGGCTTTGCAGTTCACCCATCGTGAAGTGAAGCGACCGGGTGTTTCCGTCGTCATGCACAAACGGCTGGGCATGCGCTGGGGGCGGCAGTTCAGCCGGGCCCGCGGGTACAGGATCGGCAGGAAGTTGCGTGAGGTCGGGCCAGGAGGTCATGGGATTTAAGCTGTGCGGGATGGTTCCACCATCAAGCCGGCGGCGGCAGGTTTGCCACCCCGCTCGGGACCCGCCTCAGACCGGCTGGGATTCGGGCTGCGTCGTGGTGGCGACTTCCGAAGCGACCGCATCCAGGGCCTGCGCCACCACACCCTGGCTGTCGACCGGCCTGAGCAGGCGTTCGCGGATCAGCCGTTCGCAGCTGCGCTTGGTCATCGAGTGGGGCTGGCCGCCGTGGCTCACGAACATGAACAGCGTGCCCTTCGTGCTGGCCCAGATCAGCTGGGCTCGCAGCCAGCGGCGCCTGGAGTACATATCCACCCAGTGGCCGGAGCGCAGGCTGAGCAACAGGCGCTCGGCTTCGCTTTGGGCCATGGCCGGTACTGCATTTGCGGAGGCTGCCGCCGCGGCAAGGTATTCCGGATGGCTGGAGTCGGGCTCATTTGCCGCATGCATGGGTTCTATCGGTGGCGGTTCGTCTTCCTCGATCGGAGCAAGTTCTCCAGGCACGGTCGGCAGGGTGTCTTCAAACCCTGCGGCGTCCAGATCGTCGCGCGCAAGCCAGGGGTGCGCGGCGGCCTTGGCAAGGCGCTGTTCAGGCGTGGCCGAATCTTCTTCGGGCTCCAGCGGTACGGCGCCCGATTCTTCGGCGTCACGCCGGCTTTTCAGGCGGCGCAGTTTGAGCACGGGCCGGTGCAGCATCATCAGGCCTTCGAAGAAAGGCTCACTTTCGCGCGGGTCCTGCCCCAGCAGCTCCAACCCCTCATGCAGCTTGCCCAAAAGGCTGGGAATCATCTCAATCAGTTTGGCCGGGCGTTTCAGGGTGACTTCCCGCTTGACGCTCCAGAGCAGGTCAGGCACCACCGAACCGAAGCCCATCGGATCAACCTGGTTGCGTGTATCGGAGAGTCTGGCGTGCGCCATAGCCAGCGCCCAGGGGCCGAACAGGAAGTCCAGCACCAGGCCCGGCACCTTGTCCAGGTCCGAGCGCGTGCTCAGCTCAAAGGCGATCTGGTCCGCCTGCGTCTGGCGCTCTTCGGCGAAACGCAGGGCCTGCAGCACGTTGTTGCGGTTTTCCGCTTCGAACTGGTCCTGCTCGTCCCACCCGTATTCGAGTTCGGCCAGTGCCATCGCGAAAGGCTGGGCATCTTCGATCGTCAGGCTGTTCAGCCCGTTGAAAGCGCGCGTGACCGGCTCAAAAAACGCCAGGAACTCAGGGCTGAATTCGTCGTTGTATTTGAAGCTGCGCTGCGCCACGCGCTCCATGACGCGGCGCCCGGCGTGGCCTTCGTCGCTGAAAAAGCGCGGGTCCACCATGGCCAGACGCAGCAGCGCAGGCTCCAGCGCCACGATGGCTTCCCGCACCGGCACCAGCAGGCGCGGGTCTTGCGCGACCTGTTTGACCAGCTTGCGCACCACTTCCAGGCCCAGCACCTGACCGACCTGCTTGGCCTCTTTCTTCAGCTGGGTCCGGACGATGGCGCGCTCGCGGGGCCGGGCGTACGAGCCCCAAACCTGCGGGCTGAGCTGGCTGCGCTCATCGACCATCCGCTGCGGACGGTCTACCGCCGGCAGGTTTTGGTATTCATGTGAGGGCGCGGCTTGYGACTCAGCCAACGGCGCGCCGGAAGAGTCGGGCGCTTCCTGCAGGGCGACCAGCTCTTCCTCGACCGTTTCGTAATAGGACGGCGCCAGCCCGTGATGGGCGTTGCTGCCGCCATGGAACAGGAAATCCTGGAACAACTCATCCCGGATCTCATAGTTGGAGAGGTCGGCATATTGCGGGGGCGGCTGGTGGCGGCCGGATTCGACGGAGCCCCCACCGTTTCCGCCCTCACCGCCTCCGGTACCGGCGCCCGACCCGGAACCTGCGCCGCCGGTACCCCTGGCCCTGCTGGGGGCTGCACTCGCAGGGGTCTGCAATACGCGGTAGCTGGCGCCCTGTACGTTGGCAAGTTCCAGCTGGTTAACCAGGCGTTCGTAGCGGGCTGGTCCTTGCCGAGCATTTCGCCGGAAGCAATGCGGAACAACAATGCGTAACCGATTTGGCCTGCTGCACCGGTGACTGCAACGCGGACGGGTTTTTTGCTCATGATAGGAGGACTCCAGGAAGTTGAAATTCGGTTGAATGAGGGATGTAGCGTGAGATGTCTGGCGCGACCCTGGAATATCTGGAAG
>NZ_JBFUCA010000132.1:0-9136 GCF_056405475.1 Polaromonas sp. P1_G4 | reverse complement strand
CATAGGGCTTGAGCGCGGGCGTCACCACCTCCAGCCCTTCAACCGCGCTGAGCACCGAGATCGCCGGCGTGATGACGCTGTCGMCGTAAAACAGCGAAGCGCCCAGCACGCCCGTCAGCAGCAGGGCGGTGCGCGCCTTCGGGTTGTGGCCTGCCGCCTTGGCCGCCAGCGCGGTCAGCGCCATGATGCCGCCTTCGCCATTGTTGTCGGCCCGCAAGATCAGCAGGATGTACTTGAGCGTGACGATCATCATCAGGCCCCAGAAGATCACCGACACCGCGCCGATAAGGTGCTGGGCATCCAGTGGCACGCCCGTGGCGGGGCTGAAGATTTCCTTCATGGTGTAAAGCGGGCTGGTGCCGATGTCACCGTACACCACACCCAGTGCGCCCAGCGTCAGCGCCGCCACGCCTTCGCGGTGGCCTTTTTTTCGCGTTGTGTTGTTGGCGGCTGTGGCCTGGCCCTCTGCAGCAGCATTCGCAGTCGTTGCGACATTTCCCATACATTCCATCCGTCAGTGAACAAGGCTTCACTGTCGGCCGGCGGGCATCAGGAACGCATAAGTACGCGTAAGGAAATCGCCGTTCAGGCCGGTATCAGTCCACCGCCAGCCGGTAACCCACGCCGGTTTCGGTCAGTAAATGCCGGGGCTCGGCCGGTTCCTGCTCAATCTTGGCGCGCAGCTGCGCCATGTACAGCCGCAGGTAATGCACGTGCTCGGTGTATTCGGGCCCCCACACGTCGGCCAGCAGCTGCCGGTGCGTCACCACGCGGCCCGCACTGCGAACCAGCCGCGCCAGCAGCTTGAACTCGGTGGGCGTCAGGTGCAGGGTCTCGCCGTGCAGCTGCGCGGTGTGCAGCGTCAGGTCCACACGCAAACCATCAAGTTCATGCACCGTTACGGCCGCGGCCAGGGCCGTGCCGCGGTGGCGCAGCGCCACGCGTATGCGCGCCAGCAGCTCGCTCACGCTGAAGGGCTTGGTCAGGTAGTCGTCGGCGCCCGCGTCCAGCAGCTTGATTTTTTGCGCCTCCTGGTGGCGGGCCGACACCACGAGGATGGGCAGCGAATGCTTGCGCCGCACTTCCTGCACCAGCTCAGCGCCATCACCGTCGGGCAGGCCCAGGTCCAGCACAATCACGTCGGGCGGGTCGTTGCGCACCAGCGCGGYGGCTTCGCTCAGCGACACGGCCGTCTGTACCTCAAAGCCTTCCACCGACAGCGACGCGCGCATCAGCTCGCGCAGGTCGCGGTCGTCTTCCACCACCAGAAGGCGCAGGCTCATGGCTGCATCCCGGCGGGTTGCTGGGCCTCAATCGGCAGCGTCAGGGTAAAGACATTGCCTTCACCCGATTCGCCAACATCACGGCGCGACGATAAAAAGAGCCGGCCCTGGTGCGCCTCTGCAATGGCGCGGCACAGCGCCAGGCCCAGGCCCGCACCGCGCGGGCCGGACTGGTCACCGCGCGCATAGGGCGCAAAGATGGCCTCGTACTTGTCTTTTGCAATCTGCGGACCGCTGTCTTTCACGGTCAGCCGCAGCGTGTTGCCCTGGGCCTCCACCGACAGCGCAATCGCACCCGTGCTGTACTTGAGCGCGTTGTCCAGCAGGTTGTCTACCAGCTGCGCCAGCAGAACCGGGTCTGCCTTGATCAGCGGCAGCCCGGCCTGCACGGTGGAGGTAATGCGGCGCTCGGGGTCGCGCTTGCGCACGCGCGCCAGCACGGTGCCGACAATTTCTTCTGGAGACTCCCACTGCCGCGCCGGCGGCTGCGCGGTGTTGGACAGCTGCACCAGCTGCAGCGTGTTCTCCGTCACGGTCGATAAATAAGAGGCCTCACTCACAATGCTGCCCAGCAGCCGCGCCTGCTCGGCTGGGGCCAGCTTGTCGCCCTGCGTTTGCAGCGCTGAAGCGGCGCCCACCACGGTTGCCAGCGGCGTGCGCAGGTCATGCGAAATGGCCGCCAGAAAAGTGCTTTGCACCTGCTGGCGTTGCGCTTCGCCCTGTGCCGCCTGCATCGAGTTGCTAAGCTGCAGCCGCCACAGCGCCTGCCCCAGCAGCGCGCACAGCGCCTCGGCATGTTCGCGCCCGCCGGTGTCGTGTGCCGGTGCGGGCTCTACCCGCGCGGCGCCGTGCATCTGCGCCTTGTCGCCCAGCGGCAGGTACCAGGCGTTCAGCCCCGGCCAGCGCCCGGTGCCGGGCCCCAGCGTGGCCGCTTCGCGCATGCAGCACTTCATGCCGTCCAGCACCGAAGACTCCAGCACCGCCGCGTTCGACAGCTCGCCCCCTGCCTGCAGCGTGCCCAAAAGGCAAGGGCCTTCAAAGGCTTCATCCAGCGCCGCCTGGCCCAGGGTGGCAATGTCGTGTGCCGTTGCTGCGGTGGAAAGCTGCGTGGCCAGGCCTTGCAGCTGGCGCGCGCGCTGCTCGTTCAGCTGCGCCGCGGCCGTTTCGCGCCGCAGCCGCGCAGACAGGTGGCTGATGGTCAGCGCCACCAGCAGCATGCTGAAAATCGCAATCAGGTGATCCCGGCTCTCCACCTCAAAGGTAAAACGCGGCGGCACAAAAAAGTAGTTCAGCGCCGTCACCGCCACCAGCGCCGAGGCCACAGATTCCTTCCAGCCCATGGTGTAAGACACCACCACCACGACCAGCACATACAGCATGGCCTGGCTGGCAATCGTGACTTGCCTGTCGAGCAGCAGCCCGCCGCCGGTGGCGGCTGCCAGCAGCAGGGCCACGATGGCCCAGTGGCGCAAACTTGTGCCGGTGGCGGGTGTAGGTTCAGCAGCTTTCATCATCAGAAGCCCAGCGTACCATCGGCCGCATCAGGATTGCATCAGGAAGGCTTGGGGGGTGTGGCGAGGGGCTGGGCATGTCCCAGAGCCGCAAAATGCCCGGAATTCTTGACTTGTATCAACTTTTACCTATAAAAAGTGCCTGCAGCCCAATAGGAATCTGCGCGAGCAGCTATGAAATTGATAGCGAATAGACCCCTGCGGCACAGCCTTCCCGCTCCTTGTTGCCCCCCCGCGACCACACATAACCCCACTGCCAAAATCGCCTCATCCTGTTAAGCTGGCTGCCCGACTTTTCATAACGATTTGAGAGACAACACCATGCCCGGACTCCTCCCCAACGTTGACCCTGACGGACTGCTCGAGTTTTCGGTGGTCTACACCGACCGCGCCCTCAACCACATGTCAAAAAGCTTCCAGGGCGTGATGAGCGACATCTCGCGCATCCTCAAAGACGTGTACAAGGCGCACGCCGTGGCCCTGGTGCCCGGCAGCGGCACCTACGGCATGGAAGCCGTGGCCCGCCAGTTCGCGGGAGGCAAGCACGTCATGGTCATCCGCAACGGCTGGTTCAGCTACCGCTGGACGCAAATCTTTGACATGGGCCACATCCCCGCGTCGCACACCGTGCTCAAGGCCAAACAAACCGGCCCCGGCGCGCAAGCCCCCTGGGCGCCCGCACCCATTGCCGACGTGGTCGCCGCCATCGCCAAAGAAAAGCCCGCACTCGTTTTTGCCCCGCACGTCGAAACCGCTTCCGGCATGATCCTGCCCGACAGCTACCTGCAGGCTGTGGCCGCCGCGGTGCATGCGGTGGGCGGCCTCTTTGTGCTCGACTGCATTGCCTCCGGCGCCATGTGGGTCGACATGAAGGCCACCGGCGTTGACCTGCTCATCTCCGCCCCGCAAAAAGGCTGGAGCAGCTCACCCTGCTGCGCCATGGTCATGCTCAGCGAGCGCGCCCGCGCCGCGATAGACGGYACCGCCAGCTCCAGCTTTGCCTGCGACCTGAAAAAGTGGATGCAGATTATGGAAACGTATGAAAACGGCGGCCATGCCTACCACGCCACCCTGCCCACAGACGCCCTCACGCGCCTGCGCGCCGCGATGAAAGAAACGCAAGACTACGGTTTTGCCAAAGTGAAGGCCGAGCAGGAAGCCCTGGGTAGCAAGGTGCGCAAACTGTTTGAAAGCCGCGGCCTGCCCAGCGTGGCCGCCGAAGGCTTCAAGGCCCCGGGCGTGGTCGTCAGCTACACCACAGACCCTGACATCCAGTCCGGCAAAAAATTTCTTGCACAAGGTTTGCAAACCGCTGCCGGCGTGCCGCTGCAGTGCGATGAGGGCGCCGACTTCAAGACTTTCCGCGTCGGCCTGTTTGGCCTCGAGAAATGGCACCAGTCTGACCGCACTGTCGGCCAGCTCGCTGCCGCACTCGACCAGATCGGCCTGACCGAGAAGGCGCGCCAGGCTGTCGCGGCCTGAGCGGCTGTTTCTCATCGGGAGCTTCGGCTCCCTTTTTTATGTCCGCTTTCCGTTTTAATCCATCCCTTTATCTATTCATTCCTAAAGAGACGTGTCCATGAAATGCGCTTTGGTCGGTTCCCGTTTTTTCGCAGCCTCGGTGTTTGAGGCGCTTCGCAAAGAAGAAGGCATTGAGTTCACCAGCATCGTCGCCCCCGCTGAAGACGACCGGCTGGCGATTGCAGGGCGCGCCGCCGGCATCCCCGTGCATGTGCTGGCCAACCCCAAGATCGTCCCCGGCGAGGCGATTGCCGAAGGCACCGAACTCATCATCGCCGCGCACACGCATGCCCGCGTGAGCGACGACGCACTGGCACGCTCGCGCCTGGGCGGCATCGGCTACCACCCCTCGCTGTTGCCACGCCACCGCGGCATCGCGGCCGTCGAATGGACGATTCTGGAAGGCGACCCGATTGCCGGCGGCTCCGTTTACCACCTGGCCGACGGCTGGGACGCCGGCGCCATCGCCGCGCAAGACTGGTGTTTTGTCAAAAAAGGCGAAACCGCCCGCGAACTGTGGGAGCGCGCCCTCGCGCCCATGGGCCTGGCGCTGCTCAGCAAAGTCGTGCACCACGCCCGCCTGCAAGGCAGCCTGCCCGCCGATGTGCAAGACCCAGCCTTCGCCACCCGCGCCCCCATGCTGCGCAAGGCCGTGGTGCTGACCGAAGAGGTCTCATCCGCCAACACTTCGTTGGTTGTCTCCATCGTCGGCACAGACCGGCAAGGCATCGTCAGTTCCCTGGCCGACAAAGCCCAACGCTTCGGCGCCAACTGGGCCGCCAGCCGCATGACACGCCTGGCCGGTGAATTCGCCGGCATGGTCCACTTCGAAGTCCCGCGCGAAAACGCCGACAACCTCGCCACCTCGCTGCGCGGCCTGCAGTCCAGCGGCCTGCAAGTGGTCGTAGCAAAGAGTGACGGCGCCAACACCCCCGCCGCCCTGCGCGTGTTTGAACTCGAACTGGTAGGCGAAGACCGCCTGGGCATCGTCAGCAACCTGACCAAGATGCTCGCCGAGCGCGGCATCAGCATCGAGAGCATTCACACCGACATCGTGCGCAGCGGTGTCTCGGGCAAGCAGACTTTCAAGGTCGAGGCGCATTTGCTGGTGCCGGCCAATTTGTCGGTAGAGGCGTTGCAGAAGGAACTGGGTACCCTGGCCAGCGAGATGATGCTGGATRTTGCGTTGGGGGAGCGGCAGCTTGCTGTCGGGTAAGTCGACACGCCCCTCGGGCACGAAGTGAGCTAAGAGTACGGAATAGCAATGGTTGACATCGTTGTGGCGGTGGTGGTTGTCGGCGCCCTGGGTGTGCTGCCCATCGTTGGGCTCATCATTCAGGTGTGGCGCGACCGCCGGGGCAAGCGGAGGAATGCGCAGGGCCGGTGTTATGCCTGCGGCGGGTCGGGCTTTCTATGGCCTCTGCCTCACTACAAAGGCGCAACCTTCAATTACTGCCTGCCATGCAGTCAACGCCAGCGCCGGATGTCCACGATGACCGGACTGATCGCTGCCGGGGTTCTGGTGGTGGGCTTATGTACTTGGTTGATCGCTCGCGAGCTTTAAGAGATTTCGCTTGGAGGAGCGGCAGATTTCTGGCAAGTGAGCTGAGATTCGGTTTGTCCGGCGTGGTGGCTGCGAGTGCTGGCAGTAACGAAAATCATGATTTGCTGTAATAGCCCTGAGTTCAAGCAACACTACCAATCCTGAAACCCTGACCAGCGACTGCATTGGCATCAGTTCATGACATCAACGACAAGCAGCATGTTCATGACTATCTTGCTTTGGCGYTCAAGATGTCGGCGAAGACGTGAGGAGGCCAATTGCGTGCCCATTTGAAACAGAAAATAATCGATGTTTGCGAAAACAAAATCAAAGAGAAAGGCGAAAACGTCGGCGTGTCTTTCTACGMGTTTTTTGCCAACAAGAATGACAACCCGGAGCTCCTGATGGAGGCCGCAAAATGGTGGATCCAAACGCACCGGCTGGACCACTTTGAGAAAGCGTTGAAGATCAGGCGTCTGGTTGAGCAGGAAGTGGTCGATTGAGAAAAACCGCGCCTTGATGTAAGCCTCCTCCAGGGCCATATCCGCCCCAGGCACCCTCTTTTTTTCCAGACGACCCCAAGGCGTCTCGCAAGCAACTTTCGCAACTCTCAAGGATGCCAGCGCGAAACCGCCCGTGGCGTGTGGGCCGACTTGCTTCCGGCGAGCGCATACGACAGCTGGTTCGCCGCGCGGATGACACTCTTTGCGTGCTTCATCAGTTTGGTTTTTGACAGCCGTGCACTCGGGCCCGAGATGCAGATGGACCCCAGCAATCGCCAGTTAAGGCCGAACACCGGCGCCGCGACACTGGCCACTTCGGCTTCGCGTTCGCCCATCGAGATCTGGTACCCCTGTTCACGGATCGACTCGTAGGGTTCTCCCGCTGCGCCGCTGAAGGCCAGGATCACACGCCCCGGCGCGCCCTTGTTCAAGGGCAGCCTTTCCCCGACGCGCACGTGGTGCCGCACCGATTGYGGCCCTTCGACGCGCGCCACGCAGGCGCGAATGTCGCCTTCGCGCACGTAGAACGACGCGCTCTCGCCGCTTGCCTCAACGAGCTCGTGCAGCGTGGGCTCGACGATGCGATTGACGTCAAACCCGGCCTGGTAGCGCGCACCCAGCCAGCCGGCGGCCGGCCCCAGCCGCCACTGGCCGTCGTCGGCCTGCACCATGTATTGCGACAAGGCCAGCGTGCGCGCCAGGCGCAGCACCGTGGTCTTGTGCATGTGTGAGCGCCGGCTCAATTCCGCCAGCGAAAGCGTTGACTCGCCCACCTCAAAAGCTTCCATCAACGAGAGCGCCCGCGTCACCGCGATGACGCCGCCGCCTGTCTCAACTGGCTCATTTATCGGATCGTTTCGCATGCCGCACCATGGTTCACTGTATGAAACGGTATTGTATGGCGTGCAACGCGCGCCTACAGTCACACCCATACCGCAGCTATTGTTTAAAGCGGAGCCTTGGAGACATACATGAAACTTTCCCGCCGTTACGCGCTGGCCGCTGCCGTCGCGTGTTCCCTGGCCACCAGCGCCTTTGCGCAGGCCTGGCCCACCAAACCCATTCGCCTCGTCGTGCCATTCCCGGCCGGCGGCGGCACCGACATCATCGCCCGCGAAGTCACGAACAAGCTCATGGGCCCGGGCTACACCTTCATCGTTGACAACAAGCCGGGCTCGGGCGGCAACCTCGGTGTAGACGCCGTGGCGAAGTCGCCGGCAGACGGCTACACGTTGGTGCTCGGCCAGACCAGCAACCTGGCCATCAACACGAGCCTGTATGCCAAACTTCCGTATGACCCCATGAAGGACCTCACGCCCGTGAGCCTCGTGGCGAGCGCGCCACTGGTCATCGTCGTCGCGGCGGATTCGCCGTACAAGACGCTCGCCGACATCGTTGCGGCGTCCAAGGCCAAACCCGGCTCCCTGAACTACGCGACCTCCGGCAACGGCACCGTCGCGCACCTCGCGACCGAATCCTTCCAGAAGGCCGCAGACGTCAAGCTGACGCACGTGCCGTACAAGGGTGCGGCGCAGGGCGCCACCGACCTGATTGGCGGGCAGGTGCAGCTCTACGTGTCATCCATCCCCACGCTCATTGGCCACATCAAGAACGGAAAAATGCGCGCCATCGCCGTCACGTCGGCCAAACGTACCGAAGACCTGCCGCAGGTGCCAACCATTGCCGAGTCCGGCTACAAGGGCTTTGAGGCCGTGACCTGGTTCGGTATTGCCGGGCCTGCGAACCTGCCAAAGGATGTCGTCGCCAAACTCAACGCCGACATCAACAAGGCGCTGCAGGCGGCCGACCTGCGCAAGAAGCTGCGCGACCAGGGCGCCGACGTGGAAGGGAGCACGCCGGAGCAATTCAGCAAACTGATCCGGGAAGACATCACCCGCTGGGGCAAGATTGTTAAAGAATCCGGCGCGAAAGTAGATTGACATGACACAAGACATCATCCGCAAATTTGACCGCGTGCCGGCCGCCGTTGTGCGCCAAGCCGCTGCATTCCAGCCCGCCATCCTGGCCGACGTCGCCGGCCGCCGGGGTGCGATGCACGGGCGCATCAAGGCATTGCGCCCCCGCATGAAATTTGCCGGTACGGCCTTCACCGTTGAAGTTCGCCCTGGCGACAATCTGATGATCCACGCGGCCATGTCGTTGGCACAGCCGGGTGATGTGTTGGTGATTGACGGCAAGGGTGACCTCACCGCGGCATTGATGGGCACCATCATGATGACCGCCTGCAAACAGCTCGGTATCGTCGGTGTGGTCATTGACGGCGCAGTCCGTGACACCCTCGAAATCGACGAAATGGATTTCCCTGTCTTCGCGGCCGGGTACAACCCGAACGGCCCGACCAAAACCTGCCCGGGCCGCATCGGCCACCCTGTGACAGCAGGCGGTGTCACCGTGCATGCGGGCGACTTCGTGATGGGTGACGCGGACGGCGTTGTCGTCGTTGAACGCGAGAAGATCGAATCCCTGCTGCCGGCCGCTGCGAAGAAGGTGGCCGACGAAAACGCACGGATAGCGGCGATCAAAAAAGGCGACACGGCGGCCAAATGGCTGGAGTCAGCACTGCGCAGCGCCGGGGTATTGAAAGAAGGCGAGTCGCTGTGAGCAACGGGCAACCTGCCATGAAAGCCGCCGTGAAACCCGTCATTCTGGTCACTGCCGCAGACCTTGCACCCGAAGCGCTGGCGCTTCTGCAGGGCTACGAAGTCATCTACGCCGGCAAGACGCCGACAGAAGAAGACATCGTCGCCCTCTGCC
>NZ_JBFUCA010000131.1:0-9148 GCF_056405475.1 Polaromonas sp. P1_G4 | reverse complement strand
GCCCTGACCCGCACCCGACTCGCGCTTTAGCACCGGCTTGCAGCGCACGCCTGAGCTTTCGCCCTTTCCTCCTCACCACGGGTCTTCATGGACAACCTCTCAATGATCCAGCGCAGCCTGCGCCATGTGTGGCACCCCTGCACGCAGATGAAGCTGCACGAGTCGCATCCCCCGGTACCCATCGCCAGGGCCGAAGGGGTCTGGCTGTACGACTTTGAAGGCCGGCGCTACCTGGACGGCATCAGTTCCTGGTGGGTCAACCTGTTCGGCCACGGCCATCCGCACATCAAGGCGGCGCTGCGCGACCAGCTGGACCGGCTTGATCACGTCATGCTGGCCGGTTTCACGCACCAGCCGGTGGTGGAGCTGTCTGAGCGGCTGGGCGCATTGACCGGGCTGGGCCATGCTTTTTACGGCAGCGACGGCGCCAGCGCCACAGAGATCGCGCTGAAGATGAGTGCGCATTACTGGCGCAACACCGGAAAGCCTGAAAAGTGCCGCTTCATCGGGCTGGCAGGCGGTTACCACGGCGAAACCGTGGGCGCACTGGCCGTGACGGACATTGCCATTTTTCGTGAAGCCTATGCGCCGCTGGTGCGGCTGGCAGCCACCGTGCCCAGCCCCGACGCACGCGGCGCGCAGCCCAGTGAAAGCGCTGCAGACGTAGCACGTCACGCAGCCGCAGACCTGCAAAGCTGGCTGGAGCAGCATCATGCGCAAACCGCCGCGCTCATCCTGGAGCCCATGGTGCAATGCGCGGCCGGCATGGCCATGCACGATGCCGCCTACCTGCGCGAAGCGCGCGCACTGTGCGACCGCTATGAAGTGCATTTGATTGCCGATGAAATTGCCACCGGATTTGGCCGCACCGGCACCATGTTCGCGCATCAGCACGCAGGCATACGGCCTGACTTCATCTGTCTATCGAAAGGCCTCACGGGCGGCACGCTACCACTGTCGGCCGTGCTGACCACCGATACCGTCTACGAAGCGTTTTACGACGACGACGTGGCGCGCGGCTTTTTGCATTCGCATTCCTACACCGGCAACCCGCTGGCCTGCCGCGCCGCGCTGGCCACGCTGGAGCTGTTCGGGCAAACCGATGTACTGGCAGACAACGCAGTCCTGGCCAACACCCTGGACCTGGCCTTCACACCGCTGACTCAGCACTCTGCTGTACGGAACGCGCGCAGGCTGGGCATGATCTGGGCTTGGGACATCGAGCCCACGACGGCGCCCCACTTCGCACGCCGCTACACGCAGCACGCCATGGCCAACGGTGTCTTGCTGCGCCCAATCGGCCACACGGTCTACGCCATGCCTCCGTATGTGATGGACGAAGAGGCGATGGATCACCTGGCGCGCGGCGCCCTGGCAGCGCTTGATGCGACCCTCGCCGAAGAAGAGGGTGCCCATGGCTGAAGCGGCGCACAGGACGGTTTCGATGTTTGTGACCGGCACCGACACCGGCGTAGGCAAAACGCTGGCCAGCACTGCACTGTTGCATGCGCTGGCCCGCCGGCATCTGCGTGTGGTGGGCATGAAACCCGTGGCGGCAGGTACGATGCAGATTGACGGTGTCGACGCCAATGAAGACGTGCTGGCCCTGCGCGCCGCCTCCACCTGCCGCGTACCGCCCGAACTCGACMACCCGGTTCTGCTGGCCGACCCGATGTCACCGCACATCGCCGCGGCGCGCGTCGGTGCACACATTGACATTGCCCACCTGGCGGGCTGCCACCGCCGGCTCRCACAATTGGCCGACGCCGTGGTGGTGGAGGGTGCGGGAGGTTTTCATGTGCCGCTCTCGCCGACCGAAACCGGTGCAGACCTGGCCGAAGCACTGGGCCTGCCCGTGGTGCTGGTGGTGGGATTGCGGCTGGGATGCCTGAACCACGCACTGCTCACTGCGGATGCCATACGCGCACGCTGCCTTACGCTGGCCGGCTGGGTGGCCAACCACATTGATCCCGCCATGCTGGCGCAGGATGACAACATTGCTTTTTTACAGCGGCAATTGCAGGCGCCCCTGCTGGCCACCATCGGCTGGCAGCCCGGCATAGACGCGCGCACAGTCGCCATCAACCTTCCCGACGAATGGCAATAAACATCACTACCACCTTGTCTTCCGCCTCCTGGCTCGACGAATTTCCGGCACGTGTGGCTGAACTCGACCGCGCCCACCTGCGCCGCCAGCGCCGCGTCGTCATGCCTGAAAGCGGCGCACACCTCTCGATTGACGGGCAAAGCATGCTGGCCTTTTGCAGCAACGACTACCTGGGTCTGGCCACACACCCGGCCCTGGTGCAGGCGGCTTGCACCGGCGCACAAGCCTACGGTGTCGGGTCGGGCGCGTCGCCACTGGTCAGCGGCCACAGCGCCGCCAACGAGGCGCTGGAACGCGAACTCGCGGCCTTCGTCGGCCTGCCGCGCGCGTTGTATTTTTACGCGGGCTACGCCACCAACATCGGCATCGTGCCGGCGCTGGTGGGCGCAAGCGACGCGATCTTTTCGGATGCGCTGAATCACGCCTGCCTGATTGACGGCGCAAGGCTGTCGCGCGCAAAAATCCACCGCTACGCACACACCGACCTGGACGCGCTGGATCGCGAACTTGCGCAAAGCGACGCGCCGCGCAAGCTGGTGATCAGCGACGCGGTGTTCAGCATGGACGGAGATAGCGCCGACATTCCCGCCCTGCTGGTGCTGTGTGAGCGCCATGACGCCCTGCTGCTGCTGGACGATGCACATGGCTTTGGCGTGCTGGGCCCGCAAGGGCGCGGCAGCCTGGCCGCCGCGGGGTTGTATGGCGCCAAGGCCTCGCGCCGCGTGCTCTACATGGCCACGCTGGGCAAGGCGGCTGGTGTGGCGGGCGCGTTTGTGGCGGGCGACGAGGCCCTGGTTGAATGGCTGCTGCAAAAAACCCGAAGTTATATTTTTGCGACTGCCGCGCCGGCGCTGCTGGCCAGCGCGCTGCGTGCCAGCCTTGCGCTGATTGAACAGGATGACTGGCGCCGCACGCATTTGCAGCAACTCATTGTGCGGTTGCGCAGCGGCTTGCTGGCGGGCCTGAAAGGCAGCCACTGGCAACTGCCGCCCTCGCAGACGGCCATCCAGCCGCTGCTGATCGGCCGCAACGACGAAGCCCTGGCCGTGATGGAGGGCCTGCGCGCACGCGGCATCTGGGTGCCGGCGATTCGCCCGCCTACCGTGCCCGAAGGCACGGCACGCCTTCGCATTGCGCTGTCGGCCGCGCACACCGAAGCCGATATCGACCTGCTGGTCGAAGCCCTGACGGCCCTGGCAAAGCATCCGCTGCCAGGCTGAAGCAGGCTTCAGAAAAACGCATCAGATAGACTCAAAAACCATTCCCCGAAAGGAAAGAGAACCATGTCCCACGTTGCAGAACAAACCATCACGCTCCACCGCCCGCGCCCTCAGCCATCGCCAGCTGAAAAGGCCGGCGCCGAACGCTGGAGCGTAGACGCCATCGAAGCGCTGTTCAATCTGCCTTTTCCGGAACTGATGCACCGCGCCCAAACGGTGCACCGCGAAAACTTCGACCCCACGCACATCGAATTCGCCACGCTGCTGTCCGTGAAAACCGGCGGCTGCGCCGAAGACTGCGGCTACTGCCCGCAGGCCGCGCGCTACGACACCGGCGTGGAAGCCAGCAAACTGATGGAGCCGGCCGAGGTGCTGGCCGCAGCCCGGCGTGCACAGGCCGCGGGCGCCACACGTTTTTGCATGGGCGCCGCGTGGCGCTCGCCCAAAGACCGCGACATTGAAAAAGTCGCCGAGCTGGTGCGCACCGTGAAAGCGCTGGGCCTGGAGACCTGCGCCACGCTGGGCATGCTGGAAGACGGCCACGCGCAAACACTGCAAAGCGCGGGCCTGGACTACTACAACCACAACCTCGACAGCGCGCCTGATTTTTACGGCGACATCATCACCACGCGCGACTACCAGGACCGCCTGGACACACTGGCGCGCGTGCGCAGCGCCGGCGTCAAGGTCTGCTGCGGCGGCATCGTCGGCATGGGTGAGACGCGCCGCCAGCGCGCCGGCCTCGTGGCCGAACTCGCCAACCTCACGCCCTACCCTGAGTCGGTGCCCATCAACAACCTGGTGAAAATTGAAGGCACGCCGCTGGCCAACCAGGCCGACCTGGACCCGTTTGAATTCGTGCGCACGATTGCTGTGGCGCGCATCACCATGCCGACGGCGCGCGTGCGCCTGTCGGCCGGCCGCCAGCAGATGGGCGACGGCGTGCAGGCGCTGTGCTTCCTGGCCGGCGCCAATTCAATTTTTTACGGCGACAAGCTGCTGACCACCGGCAACCCCGATACCGACGCCGATGTAAAGCTGCTGGAACGCCTGGGCATGAGCCGGTCTGCGCCCGAAGTGCGCTAATTCGTTCGCGAAACCATCCGTTTCCCGGCCTTTGTCCGGCCTCTCTAAACCGCCGGCAAAAAAGCACGGCGAAGCTGGTTAGACTCTCGCTAAATTCCGGACCTGCCCCATGACGATACCTGCCAATACTTCCGTCACGCCCTACGGCACGCTGCCGCCTTCGTCTACGCCTGCCACGCCGCCTGCGCGCAAGCCGGTCAGCCTGCCGCGCCTGCGCGAAATGCAGGCGCATGGCGAAAAGATCACCATGCTGACCGCCTACGACGCCACCTTTGCCGCCGTGGCCGATGCGGCGGGCGTGGAATGCATCCTGGTGGGCGACTCGCTGGGCATGGTCTGCCAGGGCCTGACCAGCACCGTCGGCGTGACCCTGGAGACCATGCGCCACCACACCGAATGCGTGGCCAACGGCCTGCGCCGCTCGCAGGCCACGGCCTGGCTGATCGGCGATTTGCCGTTTGGCAGTTACCACGAGTCCAAAGAGCAGGCGCTGCGCAGTGCCGCGGTGCTGATGCAGGCCGGCGCCCACATGGTCAAGCTCGAAGGCGGCGGCTGGACGGCCGAGACGACGCGTTTTCTGGTCGAGCGCGGCATCCCGGTCTGCGCCCACCTGGGGCTGACACCGCAAACCGTGCACGCGCTGGGCGGCTACCGCGTGCAGGGCAAGGGAGACGAAGCCGCTGCCGCGATGACGCGCCACGCGCGCGAGCTGCAGGACGCAGGCGCCGCCATGATGGTGCTGGAAATGGTGCCCGCAGCCCTGTCGGCCACGCTCACTCAGGAGCTCACGCATTGCGCCACCATCGGCATTGGTGCGGGCAACGGCACTGCCGGCCAGGTGCTGGTGCTTCACGACATGCTGGGCATGAACCTGGGCAAGATGCCGAAGTTTGTACGCAACTTCATGGAAGGCCCGGACAACAAGACCGCCAGTGTGCGCGGCGCCATGGAAGCCTATGTACGCGCCGTGAAAGACGGCAGCTTTCCGGTGAACGCCACCCACGCCTGGTAGCCCCACGCGCCCCTTTCAGGAGACAAGATGCAGATCGTCCACACCATCCCGGAGCTGCGCGAGGCCCTCAGCCCGTTCAAACGCCCTTCCTTCGTGCCCACCATGGGCAATCTGCACGACGGCCACATCGCGCTCGTCAAGCAGGCCAAGCCGCTGGGCGACGTGAGCGTCTCCAGCATCTTCGTGAACCGCCTGCAGTTCGCGCCGCATGAAGACTTCGACAGCTACCCACGCACGCTGGACGCCGATGCCGAGCGCCTGAAAGAGGCCGGCTGCAACGTGCTGTTTGCCCCGCTGGAAAAACACCTTTACCCCGAGCCGCAAAGCTACAAGGTGCATCCGGCCACCGACTTGAGCGACATCCTTGAAGGCCACTTCAGGCCCGGTTTTTTCATCGGTGTGAGCACCGTGGTGCTCAAGCTGTTTTCCTGCGTGTTTGCCGGCATGCCCACGGGCGTGGCGGCTTTCGGCAAGAAGGATTACCAGCAGGTGATGGTGGTGCRCCGCATGGTGCAGCAGTTTGCGTTGCCGATCGAGATCCTGGCCGGTGAAACCCAGCGCGCCGAAGACGGCCTGGCGCTGTCGTCACGCAACGGCTACCTGAACGCCACCCAGCGCGCCGAAGCGGTGGAGCTGTCCAAAGCGATACGCGCATTGGGCGAGGCCGCCCGCGCCAGCGGCACGCCTGACCTGCCAGCCCTGGAAGCGCAGGCCATGCAGGCGCTGGCCCGGCGCGGCTGGAAGCCCGACTACCTCACCGTGCGCCGCCGCGCCGACCTGCTGGCACCGCAAGGCCCGCTGGCCGATGTGCCGCTGGTGGTGCTGGGTGCGGCCAAGCTGGGCAGCACCCGGTTGATTGACAACCTGGAAATCTAGGCACGGGCCAAACCCCGGCCAACCCCGGCCACCGCCGGAGGCAACCCGGCGGGCTGCCACGTTGCTCCATTTTTGATAGCTGCTTGCGCTCGCCCCGCCTGAGCTGCAGCCATTTTTCTCTAACAAAACCGGTTCGCCACCTGACGGCGGATCTTTTGGCTTTTTTAACAGCTCAACATGAACACCCCTTCCGTACGCCTTGCCACTTTGGACGACCAGCCTGCCGTGGCTGCGCTGTTTGACGCCTACCGCCAGTTTTACGAACAGCCCGCCGATGCCGCGCTGGCGCTGGACTTCATCGGCAACCGGATGCGAAACCGCGAATCGGTCATCCTGGTGGCCGAGCCGGAAGGTGCGCCCGGCACCGGCGCGCTCGCCGGCTTCTGCCAGCTGTATCCCGGTTTCTGCTCAGTGATCGCCCAGCCCATCTACACGCTGTATGACCTGTATGTTGCGCCCGCATCACGCAAGAGCGGCGCCGGCCGCGCGCTGATGCAGGCCGCCCACGTGCACGCAAAACAGCACGGCTTTGCGCGGCTGGACCTCACCACCGCCAGGACCAACCACACCGCGCAGGCGCTGTATGAGTCCCTGGGTTGGGTTCGCGACGACATCTTCCTGGCGTACAACAAGGTGGTCTAGGGCCCAGGCGGGCCTTGGGGTATAACGCTTTCAGCTGGTTCAGGCACATGCCGCCACCTTTGCAGGAGTTTCACCATGGCCATTCCCCACGCCGCCTCCGGGCAACTCATCGACGTCCAGCCGCTTGCGGGCAAGCTCCTGGAGGCACGAACCGTCGCGCTGTTCAAAAGCGATGAGCTGGAAGTCATGCGCCTCATCGTGCCGGCCGGCAAGCTGGTGCCCTCGCACCGGGTCAAGGGCGAAATCACCGTGCAATGCCTGGAAGGTGAAGTGGCCTTCACGGCAGAGGGGCAAACCCAGCGCATGAAGGCAGGCCAGCTGCTGTGGCTTGCGGGCGGCGTGGAACACGGCCTGACTGCCGTGAAGGATGCATCGCTGCTGGTGACGCTGCATTTGCGAAAGTAGGTCGGCCCCTGCTTCGCGGATTAATGATGTTTCAGGGCTTTAGCCCAATAGGGGTAAGCGCAAGCAGCTATTAATTCAATAGCAAAAACGGGAACCGGAAAAATCGATCGCGTGGTCAGGCCAGTTCGGCAGTCGGATCGCGCCCCATCAGCGCCGCCACAGCCTCAGCCGGCCTGAGCTTGCCGTCCAGCAAGGCCACCACGCTTTGTGCAATCGGCATCTCGATGCCCAAACCGGCCGCGCGCTGCACTACGGTGCGGGCGCAATACACGCCCTCGGCCACATGCCCCAGCGAGTCCACGGCCTGCGCCAGCGTCTTGCCCTCGGCCAGCAACAGGCCCACCTTGCGGTTGCGGCTCAGGTCGCCGGTGGCCGTCAATACCAGATCGCCCAGGCCCGAAAGACCTGTGAAGGTTTCGGCCCGCGCGCCCAGCGCGACACCCAGCCGTGTCATTTCGGCCAGGCCGCGGGTGATCAGCGCAGCGCGGGCGTTCAGCCCCAGCTGCAATCCGTCGCAAAGCCCCGTGGCGATGGCCAGCACGTTCTTGACGGCGCCGCCCACCTCTACCCCCACGACATCGTCATTGGCGTAAACACGCAGGGTGGCGCTGTGAAAGGCGGCCACCAGCGCTTCGCGTACTTCGGGATGTTCACTGGCGGCCACCAGCGCGGTCGGCTGGCCGCGGGCGACTTCGAGGGCGAAGCTGGGCCCGCTGAGCACGCCCGCTCTTAAATTGATAGCAGCTTGCGCCCGTATTTCATGGACCATCAGGCCAAATGATGCGGAAGGAGGGGCAGAGGCAAGAGGTGCCTCAAAACCTTTGCTCAACCAAGCCACTGGAACGCTGGCGTGCTGCAGGGACTGCAGCATGCTGCGCGCCGCTGAGACGGGCGTTGCAAGGATGATGAGGTCCTGCCCTTGAATCGCCTCTGCCAGGGGTACATCGCCGCCTTGCAGCCGCAGGCCGGCAGGCAGGGGAACGCCAGGCAGGTAGCGGGTATTGACGCGGCTGGTCTGCAAGGCTTTGGCCAGCGCAGCATCGCGCGCCCACAGGGTGACATCGTGCCGGGCGGCGCTGCTCACGGCTACAGCCGTGCCCCAGGCGCCGGCTCCGATGACCAGGATTTTCATGCGTGGATGAGCGAGAAAACAGACGCCGGGAAGCCCCGGCAGCCCATCAAACGATGATCTGGGGAGCGGCCGATTCGGCAGCGGCCTGGACTTGCTGCTGTTCGTACATGGCCTGGAAGTTGATTTCAGCCATGTGCACAGGCGGGAAGCCGCCGCGCTGGATCACGTCAGCGACATTGCCGCGCAGGTAGGGGTAGACGATTTGCGGGCAGGCAATGCCCAGGATGGCGCCCATCTGGTCTTCGGGCACATTGCGGATTTCAAAAATGCCGGCCTGCTTGGCTTCCACCAGAAACACGGTTTTGTCGCCGATTTTCGTCTGCACGGTGGCCGTCACGGAAACCTCAAAAAGGCCGTCTGCCACGGGGGTGGCGCCCACGCCCAGCTGGATGTCCACCGCAGGCTGCTCCGGGCTCAGCAGGATTTCGGGCGAATTGGGCTGCTCCAGTGACACGTCCTTGAGGTAAACGCGCTGGATCTGGAATACGGGGTCAAGATTGGCTTCAGCCATGGTGCTCTTTCGGGTGCTTGGAGGGAAATCGGATGATTATAGGGAGCCGTGGACGTGGCCCCCACGGTCGCTCACTTCGTGTAGCTCCCTGCCCCCGAGGGGGCCGCCCGCCTGCGGTCTGGCAAAGCCAGTCCCGCGGCTCATGCTGGCTTGAAGA
>NZ_JBFUCA010000130.1:0-9222 GCF_056405475.1 Polaromonas sp. P1_G4 | reverse complement strand
TTCTGCCTCTTCATGGTTGAAATGGCGCTCGGCGTTGTCGCGCGAAACCTGCCGCAGATGAATATGTTCGCCATCGGCATTCCCGTGAAAATCGTTGTCGGGCTCATCACGCTGTCCCTGTGGTTTGCCGGCGTAGGTGGCGTCATGACGCGGGTTTACCGCAGCATCTACACGACCTGGGATTCCATGTTGTCCCAGGATGCGTCTCAAAGCACATTTGCGCCGGGAGCCGTCCATGGCCGATGAGCAAGACCTTGACCGCAATGAAGCGGYGACGCCTCACAAGCTTCTCAGGGCGCAGGAAAAAGGGCAGGTCGCCAAAAGCCCGGAAGTCATTTCGGCGCTGGTGTGGACGGTGGCTTCCGTTTACCTGACATGGAAGGGCTGGGACAGCGTCAGGGACCAATTCGTTTTCGACCAGAGCCTGTTGCTTCGCATCGCTGGTCTGGATCCCAATGGCGGAGCGCTGTGGCCTCTTGCATCCCAGGTGGTCAAGGGGGCAATGATGCAGCTGCTGCCTTTTTTCGCCGTCATCATGCTCACCGCCGCGCTGGCCAACCTGATGCAGACAGGGCCGATGTTCACCACGGATCCCCTCAAGGCGGATTTCGACAGGCTCAATCCGGTCAACGGGTTCAAGAAAGTGTTTTCGATGCGAACCCTGTTTGATGCGGCAAGGGCCTGCATCAAGCTGATGCTTCTTGCCGGTGTTTCCTGGTTCGCGCTCAAAAGCCTGGCACCTCACTTCTTTGGCGTGGCCGGCCTTTCACCGCTGGCTTACCTGCGCACCTTGCTCCAGGACGCGGCCTCTTTGAGCATGAAGATGGCTTTGATTCTGGTGATGATCGCCGCCGTGGACTGGATGTACACACGGCGCGAGTTCTCCAAAAAGATGAAGATGAGCCGCAGGGAACTGAAAGACGAATCAAAAAACCGGGAAGGTGATCCTCGCATCCGTGCGCGGCTCAGGGAGCTGCGTCGGGAAGCGCTGAAGCGCACACTAACGGTGCGCAACACAAAAAATGCCGATGTGTTGTTGACGAATCCGACGCATGTGGCGGTCGCCTTGCGCTACAGGCATGGCGAGATGTCGTCTCCGCAGATGGTGGCCAAGGGCGCCGGCCGGGTCGCAGGAGCCATGAGAAAAATAGCGAGCGAGAACAACATCCCCATCGTGCAAAACCCCGTTCTGGCCCGCAGGCTCTTCCGCGAGCTTGCTGTGGAACAGCATGTGCCCCAAGCCATGTATGCCGAAGTGGCGCGAATCATCGTCTGGGTCTTTGCCATGCGCGAACGCCGGCAGGGGATGGCCGCGACATGAAAGCCCTGCAGGGTTTCCTCACCAAACACAGCGACATCGTTATGGTGCTGCTGGTGCTGGGTGTACTGGTGGTATTGTTCGCGCCCATCCCGAGCCCGCTACTGGACTTCCTGATCCTGCTGAACTTCAGCTTCGCGTTTTTGATTCTGATGCTGACGTTCTACATGGCGCGACCTGTCGAGTTTTCGACGTTCCCTTCGCTGCTGTTGATTGCCACCCTGTTCCGGCTGTCGCTGAACGTCGCCGCCACCCGCCTGATTCTTTCGGACGGCGACGCTGGCCGGGTGATCGCCGCTGTGGGCTCCTATGTTGTTGGCGGGAACTACGTGATCGGCCTGATTATTTTCCTGATCCTGATCGTCGTCCAGTACGTGGTGATCACCAGCGGCGCTCAGCGCGTCTCCGAGGTGGCCGCCCGATTCACGCTGGACAGCATGCCCGGCGCGCAAATGAGCGTGGACGCGGATCTGAACATGGGTTTCATTGACCAGGCCGAAGCGCAGCGCCGCCGCAAGAACATCGAGAAAGAGGCGGCTTTTTACGGCGCGATGGACGGCGCAAGCAAGTTCGTTAAAGGCGACGCCATCGCGGGCATCCTGATACTGCTCATCAACATTGTGGGAGGCTTGCTGATCGGTATCATGCAGCGCGGCCTGCCGTGGGGTGATGCGCTCAAAACCTATACCCTGCTGACCATAGGCGATGGCATCGTGACCCAGGTGCCGGCGCTGGTCATTGCCCTGGGAACCGGGATCATTGTTACCCGTTCGGCTTCGGATGCCAACCTGAGCAAAGAGGCTTTGCGGCAGATCACCTCATTTCCCAAAACATTGCTGCTGGTGGCTACAGCCCTGGCGGGCCTGTTGATCCTGCCTGGTATTCCTGCGGTCCCCACGCTCATACTGCTTTGTCTTTCGGGGCTGGGCGCCTGGATGGTGTATCGCGGGGCGCATACCGGTGCCATTGCCAGGGAAGAAGCGGCGGCGGGCCAGGAGGGAAAATCGGCTGACGGCAGTGACGCTGGCGGCAAGGACGATCCCTATGCACACCTGACCGTTGAACCCATCGAGGTCCAGGTGGGTTCCCGCTGGGTTCCTCTGGTGAACGAAAAGGGTGGCTCTTTCCTCGAAAGAATTGCCGCCTTCCGCCATCAGCATGCGCAGGAGCTTGGGCTGGTCTTGCCACGCATACGCTTCAAGGATGCACCGCGCCTTGGGCCGGACCGATACGAGATTTACCTTGACGGGGCCCTGAGTGCCAAGGGTGAGGTTCGCGCGGACCGCCTGCTTGCCATTCATCCTCAGGGCGACGTGACAGCCATTTCCGGAGAAGTCACGAAAGACCCCACCTACGGCCTGCCGGCCGTTTGGATAGAAGAGTCACAGCGGGATGCGGCCACCCGCGCCCGGTTCACGCTGGTGGATGCCTCCAGCGTTTTCATGACGCACCTCACCGAGGTCTTGCGGCGCGAATCCTCCACACTGCTGACACGGGCCGAAACCGACCGCCTGCTGGGCCGGGTGCGCCAGAACCAGCCCGGCCTGGTCGAAGAACTTGTGCCGACAGTCCTTTCGATCAGCGACGTGCAAAAGGTGCTGCAGAACCTCCTCAAAGAGAAGGTTTCGATACGGCATATGGAGGCGATTCTGGAAACTCTCACGGACGCTGGCCGGCAATCCAAGGAGACCGGCTACCTGACGGAGGTTGTGCGCCACAGGCTGGGTTCCGCGATATGCCAGGGCTTGCTCGGGGAGGCCAATGCGTTGCACGTTCTCACACTCGACCCGGCCATTGAAAGTCGCTTCATTCAAGGCGTGCAAAATTCCCGTGCCGAGGGTTCCARCCAGGCCGCGGGTCAGTTCGTCCTGGAACCGCAAATGGCCGAAAAATTCATCGGCAAACTGGTGCAGCAAGCGGAAAAGATGATGAAAAGCAATTTGCTGCCAGTGCTGCTCTGCTCTCCCGAGCTTCGCCGGCACGTGCGTGCCTTGTCCGAGCGGGTAATGCCGCATCTGCGTGTGCTGTCCATGGCCGAGATCCCGCACAACATCGAACTCAAGTCGTATGGTGTGGTGAGCTTTTAAGCAACCCGTGCATTTTTGTCCTGCAACTCAATCCGAACCATGACCAATATTCTCTCCGTCGCTTTGCAAAGCATGCACCAGGACAGCATCCGTCTTGAAAGGGTCGGCATGAACCTGGCCAACGCCTTGACCATAGGCTACAAGCGGGAGGTCGTTTCGGTCCAGCCCACCCCCTATTCCCAACTCGGCGCCTCCTTCTCCGCGCAGGTCGATGCGTTGTCGCAGCAGGTAGACGCGACCGGCGGCCTGCTGAAAACGCAGACGGACCTTCGCCCCGGCACACTCAAGTCCACCGGACAAAATCTGGATCTCGCGTTGGACGGAGACGGCTTCTTTGAGGTCTCAACGGCGTCCGGCCCGGCCTACACGCGGCAGGGTTCCTTCCACCTGGACGGTCAGGGGCGGTTGGTGAATGCCCAGGGACACCCGGTGATGGGTAAAGGCGGCGCCATCTTTTTGACGACACGCAATCCCTCGATTGATTCCAGGGGCTATGTATTTGAAGGCCCCAAGTCCGGAGCAGCCGGCATTGCCGCCAACCGCTTGTCCGCGCAAGAGCCGGTGGCCCAGCTCAAGGTGATGCAGCTAGAGGCGTCGCAGACGCTCCGGCATCTCGGGGAGGGGCTTGTCGCTTCGGAGAGTCCGGCCGGCATGATGAACGATGTCGATGTCCAGGTACGCCAGGGCTTTCTCGAAAACTCCAATGTTTCGTCCATGCAGGAGATGGTGCAACTGATGCAGACGATGCGGCATTTCGAGTCGATGCAAAAGGTCGCGACAGGTTACGACGAAATGATGGGGACAGCCATTCGAAAGCTCGGCGATCTTGCCTGAGCCCGTTTTCACTACACACAAACCAGAGGAGTTTTATGTTCGATGCGCTCTATATTGGTGCGACCGGCATGCAGGCCCAGCAGATGAATGTGGACACGATCGCCAACAATCTGGCCAACGTCAACACCACGGGATTTAAAAAAGGCCGACTGACGTTCTCGGATCTGGTCACGCGTTCGGCCGCGCCGCTCCCTTTGGCGAATGCCGGCGCGCCGCAGGGCCTCATGGATGCGGTTACGAGAGTGGGGGCGGGCGTTGGCATAGGCGGCATGGCCAAGCTTTTCGACATGGGCGACCTCAAGAAAACGGAGTCCGCGTYCGACGTTGCAATTGAAGGTGACGGCTTCATGGAGGTGACTTTGCCTGATGGGTCACAGGCTTATGCGCGCGGCGGCACGCTGAGGGTCAACAAGGAGGGCCTGCTGGCAACCCAGGCAGGCTATGCGCTGAAACCTGGCCTGAGCATTCCCGACAATGCGCAGGCCTTRCTGATCGACACGGATGGCACCGTGCGGATCCGTTTGGCGAATCAGGCCACGCCTGTGGAGATCGGGCAGATTGACCTGGTGCGATTCTCCAATCCGCAAGCTCTGTTGGCGCAGGGGGACAACCYCTACCGGCCGACCGAGGCCGCCGGCGACCCGGTCGTCGGCAAACCTGGAGAAGAGGGCTTGGGGCGGATTGCCCAGGGATTTCTGGAAGGCTCCAACGTCAAGCTGGTCGACGAGATGGTGAACCTGATGATCGCGCAGCGCGCTTATGAAGCCAGCGTCAAGGTTGTGCAGGCATCCGACGAGATGCTCGGCATGGTCAATGCGCTGCGCCGCTAAGAAAACACTGATGCGTGGTGTTCGCTTTTTTGGGTTCCTGCCTTCCGGTGTCGAGGCGGCGGGTCTCTGCCTGCTTGCGCTCTGGGCGGCTCCCGCGCAGCCTCTTCAGGCACAAACCGCTGCGAGCATGGCGCGTATCAGCCTGCCGGAGCATGTGCAGGTCAGCCACAGCGACGTGCGCTTGGGCGACGTTGCCAGCCTTGCCAGCCCGGACCCGGCGACCTTGCGGCGCCTGATGGCTTTGCCGCTGGGCCGCGCGCCGCGTGCCGGCCAGTCCTTTGTCCTGGAACGGGATGTCCTTGCCCGGTGGATACGGGGTCACGCGGGCCTTCAAGGAGATCAAATCACCTGGCAGGGCGCTGCGTTCACTGACATCAGCCTGCGCAGCCGCGACATACCCGGCGAGGATATCGTCGCCCTCGCGGACAAGACACTCCGGCAGCAACTGCGCGGCCAACTACCGGCCGGCACTCGCATCGAACTGCAGCCGGTGACCGTGCCGCGCGACCTGGTAGTCGCCGATGAACTGGTGGAGATCAATCCCCGTGCTCAGGGTGCGGCGGCACTGGCTTCCAGAATGACGGTCTGGATCGATGTGGGCAGTGCTGGCAGAGTGCAAAGATCGGTGGCGGTCGTTTTTGAGGTTGTGGTCTACGGGCCGGTGGTGGTTGCCACCAGAGACATTCCCGCAGGTGCGTCCCTCCTGGCGGGCGATGTGGAGCTGCGTGAACAAAACATTGCCGCAGCCGCAGCTTCGCAGAAAAATCCGGCGCGCCAGTTTTCTGACGGCCAGCGTTTGCGCCGCCCGATTCGGGCCGGCGAAACCTTGACGGCGGCCCACACGGAAGCCGTTCCCGATGTGGCGCGCGGGAGCTGGGCCGTGCTCGAAACGCGCCAGGCCGGCCTGAATGTGCAGAGCCGTGCGGAAGTGCTGCAGGACGGCCGCGCCGGCCAGATGGTTCAAGTCAAGCCCGTCAATGCTACGGCCAGTTTGTTAGCCCGGGTCGCAGGCCCGGGCCGTGTGGAGATGTACCCATGATTTTTTCAGCTTCCAAACCTGGCAATGAATTGCGGAACAACTTTGCAGCCGCGCGCCTGGCCGCGTTGGGGCTGGTGCTGTGCTGCTGGGCCTGCCTGTCGCATGCGCAGGGAGTCAGCCTCTACGATGAAAAGACTTATCGCCCCTTGACGGCCGACAACAAGGCCTTTCGCGTGGGAGATGTCCTCACCGTTCAGGTGTTTGRAAACTCCAGTGCCAGCAGCAGCGCGGACACGGACACCCGAAGAAAAAACAGCCTGTCGGCGGACCTGAGCCACCGTGGTGAAAGCAAAGCCCAGACGGGCGTCAACGTGGCCAGCGACTTTGACGGCGGGGGGCGCACCCAGCGCGCCAACCGGCTATTGGTCACGCTGTCGGTGACGGTTCGCGAGATTTTGCCTAACGGCGACATGGCAGTGACGGGCGAGCAGATGCTGACGGTCAACCAGGAACCGCAACGCGTCACGCTCGAGGGGCGCGTGAGGCCCGTGGACGTGTCCGACGGCAACATCGTTCTTTCCACGAGATTGGCCGACGCGAAAATCACCTATGTCGGCGAGGGCGATATCGCTGAACGCAACCAGCGGCCCTGGTGGCGGAAATTGCTCGATTGGACAGGGTTTTGAAAATGGCGCTCACTTCATTTCTGCAGTCGAGGTTTGTCTCCCGGCTTCGTATCATTCCGGTACTCATTTGCTGTGCGCTCTGTCTGGTGGCACCGGCTTCGCATGGTCAGACTGGCCTGATCCGAATCAAGGACTTGGGCAAACTCCAGGGGTGGCGAGACAACGCATTGACGGGTACCGGCATCGTGACCGGCCTCGCCGGAACGGGCGACTCACCGACGAACCGGGCCACCCGGCAGGCATTGTCCAATGCGATGTCCCAGTTCAATCTCAGCGTGCCGCCTGAACAGATCCAAAGCCGGAATGTGGCTGTCGTCATGGTCAGCGCTTCGCTGCCGAGTTTCGCCCGGCCCGGCGACACATTGGACATCACGGTGTCTTCGACAGGCGACGCACGCAGCCTGGTGGGCGGCAGCTTGTTGCAAGTGCCGTTGAAAGCGGCGAACGGCCGTGTCTATGCACTGGCGCAGGGGCCGCTGTCGGTTGGAGGCTACCGTTATGATTCCAACGGCAACGTGTTGCAGAAGAACCACCCGACAGTGGGAGCGGTGCCCAATGGCGCGACCGTTGAGGTCGGCACGGCCAAAGCCCCCATGGAGCCCGGATCCACCGGCACCGCCATTCCCAACGTAACCTTCCTGCTTGCCGAGCCGGACTACACCACGGCGAACCGGATTGCGTTGGCCATCAACACCCAGCTGGGTGCCAACCTGGCCCAGGCGCGCGACGCCTCAGGCATCGACATCGATGTGCCGGAAAGCCAGCGCGGCAGCCTGGTAGCTTTCCTGTCGCGCCTGGAGTCCGTCACGGTCGAGCCCGACAGGCGGGCCAAAGTGGTGATCAACGAACGCACGGGCACAGTCGTTGCGGGCGGGGATGTGCGCATCGCCAAGGTAGCCATCACCCATGGTGATTTGAAGATTGCCATCACCGAGCAGAACGGCGTTTCGCAACCCTTCTTTATCGGCGAGGCCGGGCCGGGCGTGCGCACCGCCTTGGTTAGCAATACCCGGATCGACGTGGATGAGCGCAACGGCCCGGGTTTTGTGGCTGGCGGAACCACTGTGACAGACCTGGTCCAGTCGCTCGCCAAACTAAAGACCAACACCCGCGACATCATCTCGATTCTGCGGGCCGTCAAGGCTGCCGGCGCCCTGCATGCCGAACTCGTCGTCCAGTAGTTCCGACGTCTACACCAGAGGTACACCCATGTCCAACAGTATCGAATCCATTACGACGGCCGCGCTGTCATTGGCGCTTGACGCGGCTTCGGCAAGGCAGCAAGTCATTGCCAACAACATCGCCAACGCGAATACGGAAGGCTTTGTGCCGCAGGCCCTTGACTTCGAGGGCCAGCTTGAACAGGCCCGCAGAGCCCTGCGCGAACGCGGCCGGCTCGACGAGGCGGCGTTGGGAGACATGAAGTTCCGGCAACAACCGATGCTGCGCATCGACGGCCAGCCGGCGCGCGTAGAGCTGGATGTCGAGGTGGGGAACATGGCCCGTAACGCGGTCCAGTACCAGGCGCTGGTGAAAGGGCTTTCGCGCCACCTCGCCATGCTTTCGTCGGCAGCGACGGAAGGCAAGAAATAGTTCGACCGATCACTCACGTATTGGACCTGCACCTATGGATTACTCCGATTCCTTTGCCATCAGCGCCGCCGGCATGAGCCTGGAGCGCACGCGCGCCGACGTGGCCTCACTCAATTTGGCCAATGCCAACACCATTCAAGAGACGGGCGGTCCCCAGTACCGGCCGCTCCGCGTGGTGGCTCGAGCTGCCGCGATGGTGGCATCCGGCTCACCGGCATTCGCTGATCTTTTCAGCCGCGGGGTTAACGGTGCAGGCCTGACCGGTACATCGGCACCTGCCGTGGTGTCGGTTGAGCCGACTGATTTGCCGCCACGAATGGTCTATGAACCGGGTCACCCGCTGGCCAACGACAAGGGTTTTGTGGCTTACACCGGTGTGGATAGCGCGACCGAGATGGTGACGCTGATGAGCGCCATGCGCTCCTATGAGGCCAACGTGGCAGCGATGAATTCGGCACGCACCATGGCTTTGAAGGCACTCGAAATTGGAGGCGCATGATGAGCACCGAAATGATCGCACCCATTGCCGCGGCAACAAGCGTCGACATTTCCCAGTTCCAGCCGATGAGTGAAAGACTGCAGGGCGCGGGGTCCTTCGGCGCCATGGTCACCCAGGGCCTGCAGCAGGTCAACGAACAGCTGCTCGCCACGCAGGGCGATCTCCAGGCGCTGGCCGTGGGGGACGTCCAGAACCTGCACCAGGTCATGATCCGCATGGAAGAAAGCCGGATTGCTTTTCAGCTGATGATGCAGGTTCGCAATCGCCTGCTTGAGGCGTACCAGGACGTCATGAAGATGCAGATATAGCCACGGGGCTTGTTCGAACCTGTTTTAAAGAAGAAAGCTGAAGCAATGATCGATTTCTGGAAAGGGCTCACCCAGCCGGCGCGTGCGC
>NZ_JBFUCA010000129.1:0-9343 GCF_056405475.1 Polaromonas sp. P1_G4 | reverse complement strand
GGTGACGCCACGGGCCGGCCTGTGGTGTTGCTCATCATGGGGCTGGGCATGCAGCTGATTGCCTGGCCGCCGGCCATGGTGCAGGCGATCGCTGATGCCGGCTTTCGTGTGGTGCGCTTTGACAACCGCGATATCGGCCTTTCGCAGCACTTTGACCACCTTGGCTCGCCTAGCCTTTTGTGGGAGGGGCTCAAGTTCCGTATGGGCTGGCGTATCCGGCCGCCCTACAACATTGAAGACATGGCCGCCGACACCGTGGGCGTGCTGGACGCGCTGCAAATCGGCAAGGCACATGTGGTGGGTGTGAGCATGGGCGGCATGATCGCGCAGCGCGTCGCGGTGCTGGCGCCATCGCGCCTGCTCAGCCTGACCAGCATCATGAGTTCCAGCGGCGCGCGCGGCCTGCCGGAAGCCAGCCCGGCTGTGACCCGCGTGCTGCTCAGCCGGCCTGCCGGCAGAGGTGTGCAGGCCGCCATCGACCACACGGTGAAGCTGCTCAAGGCCATCGGCAGCCCGGGCTTTCCCATGGACGATGCCGAGATTCGCGAAAAAGTCGCTGCTGCGGCGCAGCGCAGCTTCCATCCGCAGGGGGTTCTTCGCCAGATGGTGGCCGTTGCCGCTGACGGTGCGCGCGCCTCGGCACTTGCCAGGGTGACGGCGCCGACGCTGGTGGTGCACGGCCAGGCAGATCGGCTGGTGCCCATGGCCTGCGGGCAGGACACGGCAAGACGCATTCCTGGTGCGCGTTTTGAAAGCATTGAAGGCATGGGACACGATTTGCCGCCGGGTGTTGTTGACCGTTTGCTGGCGCTGCTGATCCCCCACTTCAAAGCGGCAAGCTGATACAGCCCATAGCCTGGGGCTTTGTACGGCGGCTTTCAGCCTGGCAGCGGTTAGCGGCGAAAATGGGTGCATGAACACCCCTGAACAATCCCAGCTCGGCAAATCGTCGGCCTATATCGACCAGTACGACGCCTCGCTACTATTCCCGATACCGCGCGAAGGCAAGCGTGCCGAGATCGGCGTCACCGGTACACCGCCGTTTTTCGGCGCAGACATGTGGACGGCGTTTGAGCTGAGCTGGCTCAATATGCGCGGCAAGCCGCAGGTGGCACTGGCCCACATCACCGTGCCTTGCGAATCACCCAACATCGTCGAAAGCAAATCCTTCAAGCTTTACCTCAACAGCTTTAACAACACGCGTTTTGCCGATGCACGCGATGTGCGGGAACGCATTCGCGCCGACCTGAACGGTGCTGTCGGCATGGGCGTGGGCATCAAGACGCTGGGCCCCGAGCTGTTCGACCGCGAACCAGTGCATGAACTCGACGGCCTGAACCTGGACCGGCTCGACGTGGAGTGCATTCATTTCACGCCCACGCCCGAGCTGCTGTTTGCCGAGTTCGACGAACCGCCGGTTGAAGAGACGCTGACCAGCAACCTGCTCAAAAGCAATTGCCTGGTCACTGGCCAGCCCGACTGGGGCAGCGTACAGATTCGCTATGCCGGCCCGCAGATCAACCAGGAAGGCCTGCTGCAGTACCTGGTGAGCTTTCGCAACCACAACGAGTTCCATGAGCAATGTGTGGAGCGCATCTTCATGGACGTCTGGACGCGCTGCAAACCCATGAAGCTCTCGGTATATGCGCGCTACACGCGCCGCGGCGGGCTGGACATCAATCCGTTTCGCACCAGCCATCCGCAGGCGCTGCCGCCCAGCATCAGGACTGCCCGGCAGTAGCGGGCGACCGGCCTGACCATTCGCTGCAGCCAAGGAGGGTTTTCTTGAAAAGCATCTGCTGCGCCGGTGCAATCACCGTTCCCTCCGTATCGTTCCAGATCTGGCGCTGTTCGCAAAGGATGGGCTTGGTGTTGTCCAGAAAATCCGATGCTCCCTGCTGGAAAAAGCGAAGAACCGTTTTGGGATCACACAGCGCTTCTTGGGCGCAAATGGCAATTTCTTCATAAAAAAGAGACAACCGCCCGATAGCGGCGCTGAATTCCGGGTTTCGCCTGTAACGCCCTATGTAGGCGTCGAAGTAGAACTGGGTCTTGAATTTTTTCTTCTGCTCCGCTGAAAGGCTTGGGTCGCGAGCCAGCTCTTCCCGGTACTGTTTGTATTCGCTGGTCACGGCGTCGCTCACGGCCTGCACAATGATGTGGTTTTTCATCATCGCCTCGGACTTGAATTCATTGACGTAGGCGAAGGCGCGATCAACCCGGGCTTTGTCTTTGGCATCGATGTATTGCACGCCGCTGAAGACCGCGCCGACCAGAGCACCCAGCAATGCCGTCCATGGCAGCAGCTGTTCAGGAAGCGTCTTTTGCGCACGGAGCGTGCCCGCAACGGTGGCTGTGCTCATGGCACCACCTTTTTCTGTTTCGGAGGGACGTGATCGTCCGGGCATCGGTCGGGATCCACATGGCAGATGGTGCCTCCGCTCACGCCCAGCTCGGAACTCTGTTTCGCGGACTTGTCATAGGCTACGGGTTTGTCTTTCCCTGCATCGTGTTTTACGGTCGTGGGTTCTGATTTGGCCGGTGCCGGTCTTGTGTAGGTCGGCTTTCCGAGCTGCGCATGGTTGTTCCCCACCGAGAGCAGCAGGGCCAGTACGGTAAATGTGAAGCGGGCCGCAGTGGGGACGGAAGGCGGTGTTTTCACGAACAGCTCCTCGGTTGCACGGGAAACCACTCTAGAACTTGTATCGCACTACTGCATCCTCCAATTGAGGGAGATTCACCGGCTCGGCGCCGCAGGCCTCAGAGGTCGCGGAAATGGTTCAAAGGCGCCAGCGCACTGAAGTCGCCCGCGCGCTTCTCCTTCATGGCCGTCACCGCCTCACGCACATGCGCATTGCTCCAGATCGCGCCCTGCAGCCAGCCCATCTGCTTGAGCGCGTCGTCCACCGAGTGGTCACGCGTGTAGTGGATGGCCTGCTTGGTGCCCCAGATGGCCACCGGCGGCTTGGTGGCAATCTCGCCGGCGCATTGCATGGCGGCCGCCAGCATCGCCTCGGCCGAGTCAAACACTTCATTGACGAGGCCGTAGCCCAGCGCCTTGGCCGCCGGCATTCGCCGCCCGGTGTAAGCCAATTCCTTGACGACCGCCAGCGGCACCAGTTTGGGCAGGCGTTGCAGGGTGCCCACGTCGGCCACCATGCCGATGTTGATTTCCTGGATGCAGAAGAATGCGTCGGCCGTGGCGTAGCGCAGGCAGCAGGCCGTCACCATGTCGACGGCCCCTCCTATGCAGCCGCCCTGGATGGCTGCAATTACCGGAATGCGCAGCGTCTCCAGCTTGGTGAAGGTGGCCTGCATGTCGCCCAGCATGTCAAAGATGGCAGCTCGGCCTTCGGGGCTTTTGTCGTCCATGGCAATGTCGCTGCCAAAGGTTTCCAGCGCCATGCCGGCGCTGAAGTGCTTGCCGGTGCTGGAGATCACTAGCACGCGCGCCTCGCCGGCCTTGTGGATGTGCGTGAGCGCCGCATCCAGCTCGCGCCAGAAGCTCGGGTGCATGGTGTTCATCGCCTCGGGGCGGTTCAGCACCAGGTGGGCGACGTGGCCGGTGATGTTGAGGGTGAAGCAGGTAAGAGGGGGGAGGGGGGTGGCGTTCATGCCGCCACTCTAAGTGAGGCTTCTCTATGCCACAAGGTCCAGCCAGTCACACCTGAGACGCCGCGCAATGTGCGCCCGTGCCCGAACATAGACATACATTCGCGGCGCCAGTGTGCCGAGCACGCACAGCGGGTAGGCCCAGGCCGCCTCAAAGGTAAAGGCCGGCAGCCAGCCCATCCAGCCCATCACCCAGGCCGTCAGCACTATCTCCCAGAGCTGGCATTCAAGCGGGTGCGCCGCTCGCTGCGCCTCGCGCCAGTCCTTGACGCGTTGCAACTGTGCCAGCGTGATGGGGTGCCAGTACGGCGACCGGGCAGGTAGTGATGCCTTGGACGGGTCAGAGGGGTCAGACATAAAGCCTCCGTGCGGAAGCTTCAATGTAAGTTTCGTGAAAGCTTCTGTCAACGGCCCGAAAGGCCTGAAAGAAGCAAAAAAAGCCTCGAAAGGTTTCTGGATACGGCCGGCTAAATCCGGCGGCGGCGCGGCACCACGCTCAGCTGCAGCGTGAGCTTGCCGGGCGACGCGGTCACGGTATAGGCCTGCGGGGCGATGTCGATCAACTGGTCGGCATGCCAGACCTTGATCTGCGCAGCGCCTTCGGGCAACTGCTCGACCTGCGCTACGCCGTCGGCGCCTGTCAGCACGGCCCAGGGCGACTCGCTTACGTACACATGGCCGCGCATCGAGCCGTGAATGTGGCAGCCCAGCAGCACGGCGCCGGCCTTGTTGAAAGTGGCATCAGCGGTTTTGGCAGGTTTGCTTTCGGGCTTGCCGTCGAGCCGGAGCTCGAACCCCTCGCCCGGCGTTGCGTTGAACTGCGCTGCGCCGGCGGCCGAGCCGCGCACATGGTGTTCCCACGGATCGTTGTTGACGAACTGGGCCTTGGCGCCCAGCGCCACCACGCTGACTGCCGGCACAAAACGCATCTTTTCCTGGTAGATCGTCACCTGGGCGGGCAAAGGGCTTTGGGGCGCCCCGGTTTTGGCGGAAGGCACCACGACGACTACGGCGTCCGGCGCCGGCTTGCCTTCCTTGTCGAGCACTTGAATGGAAATGTTTCCGGCTGCAGACCATATGGGTAGTGCGCAAGCAGCTATGAAAAACAGAGCAGATGGCAGTATCCGGGAAGCAGGGCGTATAAGCTTGGGCATGGGATTCTTTCGGCTTAACCTTCGCGGGGAGTCAGCAATGCCAGCACAGCCGCCACCGCGAACAGCGCCAGGACATCACCCCAGAGGTGCCCCATGTTGTGGTGGCCCTGAAACGACTGAACTGCCATCACCCCGCCGTGTGCAATGCTGGACCAGACGGTAAACCAGATGAGGCTGCGGTGCAAGAGAGGGTTACGGGCGGCGAGCATGAGGAAGATCCCCAGCGTTGCATAAAGGGCGAGGATCATCTCCAGGTAATACGAACGCCCTTCCGCATGCCACGACCAGCCTGAAGGCCAGACGACGGTGAGCGGCCACAAGCCGAAAGTGAACGTCACCCCTATCAGCACCAGGGCAATGCGCAGGTATTTGATGCGATCAGCGTCAGTCATTGTTGTCTCTTTCGGATCATCAGAAATCGCGCATTTCGGAAACCTGCTCTCGTGTGCGCTGGAGGTGAGAGCCCGTGAGGCATGGCCTGGGGGTGAACGGCAACAAGAAACCATTGCAGCGCGCATGGCACCGCAATGGCAGTCCGGTTCAAGGGCGGTTTACTTGGCAGCCGGTTTGTACTCGGCCACAGCCTTCGCCAGGTCGCGGGTTTCTTCGCAGGTGGCGCAAATCGCCTGCAGCTTGGCCAGCTGCGCGTCGGCCTGGGCTTTCTGGTTGGTCTTCAGATAGGCAATGCCCGAGTATTCCAGCGCGCCCTTGTGCTTGGGGTCCAGCGCCAGCGCCTTGCCATAGGCGGCAAAGGCATCGTCGTACTTGCCCATCCAGCGGTTGGAATAGCCGAGGTAGTTGTAGGCGTCGGCATTTTTCGGGTCCTTGGCCACCACCTTGTTAAAGCTGCTCACGGCCTCCGACCAGTTCTTGGCGCTGATGGCTTTTTTACCCGCCGCGAAGTCGTCGACCTGGGCGTTTTTGGCTGGCGTGGTTTCGATGTCGGCTGCCAACGCTGCACCGGCCAGGGCCAGGGCGATGACGGGCAATGCGACCAAGTTGCGGATGGAAAAAGTGTTCATGTCGGGCTCCTTGAGATATCAGTTGATTGAAACGCGCTGCAAACCAGCACCTTATACAAACGGTATGACAGGGAAAACGGATGCAGGGCGAGTTGTAATTTATTTGTAAACACCACGGCGGCTGCGCTTGATCGATGGCAGGCTCGCTGATTTCTCATCTGATGGGGAAAGCTGGGCAGCCGTGGGATCACTGGCAGGGCGCTGAAGTCAGCATTTTTACCGCGGTCAAAAAGTCGCCCGGTTTGACCCAGCTCACGTTCCAGTCGCCGGATACAGGGACTTGACGCTTGTGAGCGATGACCATGCGGTGCTTTGGTACCACGAGGATGTATTGCCCATGGACGCCCCAGGCCATGTAAGCGCCACTTAGTGGCGAATCGGCCGGCTCTTCCAGCGTCCACCAAAGGTAGCTGTAGCCAAAGTGACGGCTGGCCGTGCGCGCCGGATGCATTTGCGCGGCCGCGGTGACGGGTGTGGTGATTCGAGTGGCCCATTCTGGGGGAATGAGTTGCTGGCCGCGCCAATTGCCGTGTTGGAGCATCAAGTAGCCCAGCCGCGCCATGTCTCTGGTTGACAAGAAAAAATGATAGGCGGCGTGCCGGGACTTTGTAAGGTCCCCGGTGCGCTGGTGACGAGCGAGGTCGAAGTCTTCAAGCTGCAGCGGCGTCGCAAGATCGTCCGCGAATGTGCGGTAGATGCTGCGATTTGTCAGCGCMTCGAAGACTGTGCCCGCAGCGTTGAAATCCCAGTTGTTGTACAGAAAATAAGTGCCGGGCACTTGTGAGCCGCGCGGTGGCGCCGATGCCAGGTCATCGCCTGTGTTGGCCGCCGGGTGATAGACGCCAGAGCGCGCGGTCAGAAGGTGGCGCAACTTTGCCTGGCGCTCCAGAGGCAATAGACCACCCAGGTCGTCAATGTCGAGGTCGGCCAGTGTTTTCTCCAGATCGATCGTGCCATCTGCGACATATTTCCCATACAGCATCGCCAGCACACTTTTGCGAGCCGAAAACACGATGCTGACGGTATCGACGGGGCCATAGCTGAACAACACCCGGCCGYCCTGCACTGCCAGAACTGCGGTGGAATCAAGGGTTCGCAAGTAGTCGCGTGCAGCATCCAGGCGCTCATGACACGCGGGGCTTAGTGAAGTGGGGGAAATGGGTTCCCACGCCTTCGCCGGAAAGACGGGCGCAGGGGCTGCCGGCGTTGTTGCCCATCCGGCTGCCGGCATCGAAACCAGCAAGGCCGTGACGGAGGCAAGAAAAAAATGCTTCATTCTTGGTCAAATCTTTGCGCAAGGTTGTATCAATCGCCAAACCAAAGAGCCTTCTGGTGCCAGGCGAGATGTTTCTCGCGGGCACGGCAAACTCAGTCGTGCATGACCCGCGCTGTCCCTGACACCTTGATCGAGGCGCCGGGGTTGGGTGGAATTTCGGCGCGCAAGCACGAGCGCATGCCCATGTCTTCACCCTGCACGATATCGATGGCGCCGCCGTGCGGCCACTTCAGGTCGCGCAGGTAGCCTGCAAAAGCGGCTGTGGCTGCACCTGTGGCGGGGTCTTCATACACGCCGCCCGAAGCAAACGGATTCCGGGTGTGAAAAAACCGGGGAGTTTGCGCATGGGCCAGCAGGATGGTCACCAGCCCCGCCTTGTTCATCAACTCGCGGCCCGTGTCCAGGTCATATTGCATGGTCGCCAGTTTGTCGCGGCTCTTCAGAACCAGTACCAGATGGTCTGCGCCGCCATGGGCGAGCGCGGGGGCAATGCGCGGGTCCAGGTCATCCGGTGTGTAGCCGAACAGCGCCAGGGTGGCCAGCACCAGCGGCTGTGGGGCAGCCTGGCTGCGCGTGGGCGGCGATTGCAGCGCGGCGGTGATCGTCTCCCCGTTGCGCCGGCCTTCAACCGTGATGCTGGCCTGGTTCAGGGTCAGCGCAAACACGCCATCGCCATGCTGAAGGGCCAGTGCTGCGCCCAGGGCTATCGTTGCATGGCCGCAGAAGGGCACTTCGGATTCCGGCGAGAAATAGCGCACCCGCCAGCCGGCGCCGCTTGCAACGGCAAAAACTGTTTCCGAGAAGCCAAGCTCCGCAGCGATCCGCTGCATCTCACGGTCATCCGGAAATTGGCCGGCGATCATCACGCCGGCGGGGTTGCCGCCGGTGTTTCCGTCAGAAAAGGCTGCAATCTTCAAGACACTCATCGTTTTCCTTGTGAAATGGAAGGCGGGCTGCTTGCCTGTCCGGCGCAATTCATATTGCGCGCTGCCACCGCAGGCCGAAAGGCAATGCTCGCGGGCCGAACAAAAAATGCAGCACCCTGCGCATGTTGCCGCTGGTGGATCTGGACGAAGCATGCAGCAGCAGCGGGCGCATGGCCATCGCGCTGCCTTGCCCGGCCGTGCAGGTGAACCCGGTTTGGGCCTGGCGGGCTGCTGCGGCGTCCTTCGCCTGCATGCGGCCGTACAGGTGTGACCCCGGAACCACCCGCAGTGGACCGTCCCCCGGGCCGCAGGCATCGATGTGCAAACGCACCGCCACCAGCTGCTCCAGCACCTCGGCAGGCGGCTGGACATAAAGAATGCCTTCCTTCCTGGACCAGCCACTCAGGCTCGCGTGCTCTACGTGATCTGCCACTGGAATGCTCAGGTCCTGGTGCACCGGAACCAGCCAGTTGCGCGACGCCGACTTCTCGAAGTAGGTGCATTGCACAGCCGCAAAACCGGCCGGAACCAAGGGGGCCATTGACACGTGCCGGCGCACTCTTGCTGCGAGCGCCTGGCACCAGGCCTCCGACAGCAGGCAACGTGTTCCCGCCGAGTTGGCGGAAATCCCGGCAAGGCGCGAAGCGGCCGATTCACACTGGGCGRCAGTCAGCACCTGCGGAACAAGTGCGAAGCCCTGCGTGGTGAATGCGGCGTGGTCCATCCCGGCTTGTTTTGCAAAGAGGGGTTGAATGCTCACAGCATCGACTGAAACAGCAAAAGGTACTGGGGATGCTGCGAGACCGTGTTGTGGGAGGTTCCGGGCAGCATCTTCAGCACCGCTGTGCCATTCTTG
This sequence comes from Polaromonas sp. P1_G4, assembly GCF_056405475.1. NCBI lineage: Bacteria > Pseudomonadati > Pseudomonadota > Betaproteobacteria > Burkholderiales > Comamonadaceae > Polaromonas > Polaromonas sp. P1_G4. Next base: position 497 of record NZ_JBFUCA010000129.1, on the reverse strand, counting down.
AAGTGCGCGTGCAACTGGTCGGTGCTGGCTTTCGGAATGACTTCATCGTATTCGGCCGAAATCAGCAGCGTGGGCACGGTGACTTTGGCCGCGTACTTCCAGGACTCGAATTTATCGACAAGAAGCCAGGGGATGGGAAACCAGGGAAAGCGCTTCGCTGCCAGTTCCTCGATGCTGTTGTAGGGCGTCACCAGAATCAGGCGCGACGCCGGCCGCTGGCTGGCCACCCAGACCGCAACGCCTGAACCCAGACTCCTGCCAACCACAGTGACATCCGAATGCATCCGGCTGACATGGTCGAACAAGGCCAGGGCGTCGCTTTGAAGCGCCGCCTCGGTGGGGTTTCCGGTGCTTCCGCCATAACCGCGGTAGTGAAGCAGGTAGAGGGCATGGCCTGGAAAAGCTTCCGAGAAAGACGGCAAATTCGGCGAAACGTCTTCGGCATTGCCCCCGAAGTAAATGATGGCCTTGGGCCCGGCCGTTTGCCGGGCGGTGAC
>NZ_JBFUCA010000128.1:0-9417 GCF_056405475.1 Polaromonas sp. P1_G4 | reverse complement strand
GATTGCCATGAATAAAGTCCCCCTTGCAAGAGCCCAAGCCAAGCACCGGACGCCGTACCTATGCCAGCTACGCCTCCAGGCGTACGACGACCTTGCCGGAGTGCCGGCCCTGCAGCAGGTCTGACAGGGCGGCGGGCGCATTCAGCAGGCCATCTACAACGTGCTCCGATGCCTTGACCTGCCCACTGTTGACCCATTCGCCCATTTCACTGCGGAACACGTCAAAGCGCGCGCCATAGTGGTCAAGAATGATGAACCCCTGCACCCGCACCCGCTTTTGCAAAATGGYGGCCAGGAACTGCGGCAGTTGGTTGGGGCCGATTGAGCCTGCAGAGTCGTTGTAATGTGCGACAAAACCGCACACAGGCATACGGGCGCCAAGATTGAGGAGCGGAAGGACTGCCGACAATACGTCACCGCCGACGTTTTCAAAGTACACGTCAATGCCCGCCGGGCATGCGGCAGCAAGCTGTTCCCCAAACAATGGCCCGCGCCTGTCGACGCAGGCATCAAAGCCCAGATCGTCGACCGCCTGGCGGCACTTTTCGGCACCTCCGGCGATGCCTACCACGCGGGCGCCCTTGAGTTTCGCGATCTGGCCGACCATGGCGCCAACCGCACCGGTCGCCGCTGCAACCACAACAGTTTCACCAACCTTTGGCTGGCCGATGTCCAGCAGACCGACATGCGCTGTAAAACCCGGCATTCCGAGCGCGCCAAGCGCGAGGGATGGTCGGCCCATGTCATCCATCAACTGCAGGTCGCTCCCATCGCTCAGAGCGTAGTCCTGCCAGCCAGCGTTGGCGAGCACGAGATCACCAACGCGATATTTGGGATGCCTGGATTCGACGACACGGCTGACTGTGCCGCCCGGCATGGTGCCGCCTAGCGGAACAGGAGGCGCGTACCCCGGGCCGACTTTGTCCATCAGGTTGCGCATGTACGGGTCCAGCGAAAGGAACTGCGTTTGCAAGAGCACCTGGCTTTCGCCCACGTGCGGCACAGGCTCGGTCACAAGATTGAAGTCAGACGCAACGGGCAGGCCGCGCGGGTGCGCCGCCAAGGTAATGCGCCGATTGATGCTGGGGTCTGGTCTTGACTTTGTCATGACTGCCTCCGTGCATCGGTCGCTGCGGGGCCCGGGCCGTGCTGCCATGCCAGCAGGCCGCCCAGGGCTACAGCCACCATGGCAAATGCAGGGGCGCCGAGCGCTCCAGTCCAGTCAACGATGAGGCCGCCCGCGATGGCGCCCGTGGCGATGGCGATCTGGAACGCTGCCACCAGCAAGCCGCCCGCGGCCTCTGCCTGGTCGGGTGCGGCGCGCACGATCCAGGTCTGAAAGCCGACCGGAAACGCGCCGAATGYGAACCCCCACAGCGTCACCGCCACAGCGGTGACCACGGTGGAGCTGCCGCCAATGAGCAGCGCAGCCGCAAGCAAGGCGATCATCCCGCTGCCTGCGACGATCGCGTATCGCTCACTGCGCCCCGCCAGCCACCCCCCTGCAAAGTTCCCGAAGAAACCGCCGATGCCATAGCCCAGCAGCACAGCGGAAATCGCCGACACCGACAGCTTGGTCACGTCTTCAAGCACGGGCCGGATGTAGGTGAAGCCCGCGAAGTGGCCGGATATCACGAGCAACACGGCCAGCAGCGCAATTCGTACCGGTCCCCGCGTGAGCAGATCGCGCAGGCCTTTCAAGCTGGCTTTGTCACGCGGCGGCAGTGCCGGCAACGCGACCAGCTGCACAGCGAAAGCCAGCAAGCCGACAGCACCTGCCGCGACAAAAGCGCTACGCCATCCCCACACATTTCCCATCCATGCGCCAACGGGCGCAGCGCAGACGGTGGCAATGGACACGCCCGTCAACACGAGCGACATCGCGCGCGGGAAAAGCCGCTCCGGCACCAGGCGCATGGCCAGTGCCGCCGCCATGGACCAGAATCCACCGAGCGCAATACCGAGCACCACGCGCGCGACCAATAGCACCGCGAGCGAGGCAGCCGTCGCCGCCAACAGGTTGGATACAAACAGAAGGGCTGTGAGCGTCAGCAACACCCGCTTCCGATCGAAGCGCGCCGTCAGCAAGGGGATGGTTGGCGCGGCCACCGCACCGACAAGCGCGGTGGCCGTGACGGCCTGGCCCGCAGCGCCTGCCGTGACGTGCAGGTCAGCCGCCATGGCGGTCAGCAGGCTGGCCGGCAAGAATTCCGCAGTGACCAGGCCGAACACGCCAAGGGAAAGTGAAGCAACCGCCGCCCAGAGGGCGGCGGCTTCGCCAGGTGAATCGTTGCCAGGGGTCGCGCCAGCGGCCAGTGGATCGAGACAGGCAGAACAGGAAGTAGATGACATGAAATGTGAAGCCTTGTTGAGGACAGGGTTGCCAGCTTAGGCCTAGCATCGACACCTTTCCATGGCGAAAGAGCCGAAATGCTTGACGATTCCTCCAGAACTTTTACGCCCATCGTTCAGCCTCCTCACGAAAACGGGGGCCTGCCTGCCGCAGGCCCCGACCCCCTCACCAAAGTCCTGCTGGGCCTGCGCCTGGACGGCGTTGAGTACGGCCGCTGCCTGATGCACGCGCCGTGGGCGATTTCCTTTGCCGCGCAAGCTGCCGCACGTTTTCATTTCGTCGCCAGCGGAGATTGCTGGATGCATACGCAGCGGTCCGGGTGGATGGAACTGAAGGCCGGTGACGCAGTGCTGCTGCCCCGCAGCACCGCCCACACCGTGGCCAGCTCACCAGAAGTGCCGCCGGTGGATCTCGCGACTTTCGATCGCGAGCGGGTCGCAGACGACATCTATTTGTTGCGGGATGGAGCCCCCGCAGCGCAGACGCCATCCCACGTCATGTTCTGCGGCACCATGAAGTTCAACCTTGACCCTCTGCACCCATTGCTGGCCATGATGCCAGAGGTGATACGCGCCGGCGACCTGGCCCAACGCGACCCGGGTGTACCCATGCTGCTCGACGCGATGGAGCGTGAAGCCTCGCTCAACCGCATCGGCGCCTGCGGCATCCTGGCCCGCATGGCCGATGTGCTCGCCGCGAGCATCATCCGTGCCTGGGTGGAATGCGCTTGCAGCAACTCGACGGGCTGGATCGCAGCGCTGCGCTCGCCCGGCGTGGGCAAGGTGCTTGTCGCCATTCACGCGACGCCGGAGCAGGACTGGAGCGTGCCGGAGATGGCGAACATCATGGGTGCATCGCGATCACGTTTTGCCCAGGCATTCAAGGATTCGGTGGGCGAGAGCCCGGCCAGGTACGTGGCCCGCATTCGCATGTTCCAGGCCCGCAGCTGGATCATGCAGGACGGCATGCGTGTCACAGTGGCCGCTGACCGGCTGGGTTACGACTCGGAGGCCTCGTTCAGCCGGGCGTTCAAGCGAGTTATCGGCCACCCACCCAGCAAGGCCCGCAGTTCCATGTGACCAAGGCGTGTTGTGGTGCTGTGGCGCTGGAACTTCTCAGTTGGGCTTTGGTGCACATTTGCAATACGCCCGGCGCACAGAGCAATGAGCGCTGGCAAGGCCCAGTGAAGCAGGGCATGACCGTCGGCAATTCGTGAATCGCCCAGCTAATCCAGTGCGCGAGGCTGCACGCCGACTGCTGTGCAGTACCGGTGGTAGTCCGAGATCCGGTCGGCGGCGGTTATTTGCTGCAGTACGCTGTGGTGCGCTCCGAGGTATTCGACACTGCCCTTGACGACGACGTGCACCAGCAGATCCTCGTCCCCTACAGCTTCCCACCAGTCCACATTGCCGGCAGGCTCGTGAATGTAGTCCCCGACGCCCACCATGCGACCGTCGTTCAGGCGACGCTCGCCAACCAAGGTCAGGGCGTGAACCTCGCCAGTGTGCCGGTGTAAACCCAGCCGTGTGCCCGGCTTGAGTCGCATCAATTCGACCCAGCCTGAACCATCTGGCAGGAACTGGATCGGAAGTGACCATTTCCCTTCCCCTTCCGGGATCCAGGTGCTGAGTCCAGCCCGGCGCATAGCCGCGGCGACGATAGTGTTTGCTAGTTCCATGGCTCTGCCTCTTATTGGTCTGGATGTTGATGGCGGTATTCCTGGGTGCGGCCGCCATAGCCGTACGCGCTGCCGCGMACGTCTTGCACGTACACGTAGCTTTCTGGGTGCAGGTCTCCCAGGATGCGCCCGAACGCTTCGAATGATTCGGCGACAAACCGGGCCTTTTCGGCCTTGGTGTTGGTTTCGTCCACCACCTTGATGTCGAAGTAGAAGCTGGTCATCTTCAGTTCGGCCAGCGATTTCCCGGCGACAAACCAGTCGCGCGGATCGACATAGTCGATCACCACTGCGGTGAGATCACGTCGTTTTCCGAGCAAGCGGCTGGAAAGGTCCAGCAGCGTGTCGGTGACGAGTTGCGAGAGTTCTGGCGTACGGTTCGCCGAGATCTTGACATTGAGGATAGGCATGGTTGTTTCCTTTTTTGGGTTGGTGCCGCCACTTTAGGGCGAGCCACTACAGCCGGAAACCTCCATCCCGCATAATCGGTTTTGCTCGAAACGCAAAGGCAACCCCGATGAAACACTTCCTGCCGGACCCTGCGGACTTGCGGTGGCTGGTTCGCTCACTCGACCTCAATTCGTTCTCTGCGGCCGCCCGGGAGTTGGACGTGGCAGTCTCTGTCGTTACCCGAGGAGTCAACCGCCTTGAAACGGGGTACGGGGTCACTTTGTTGCGCCGGTCCACGCATGGGCTGTCAGCAACCGCCGAAGGCTTTGAGTTGGCGCAGGAAGCACGTGAACTGCTGGCGCGGATGGAGGACATCTCTGCCGCGGTGTCGAAACAGCGAAATCGCGTGGCCGGCGCGCTGCGACTGGCCTCAAGCCAGGAGATTTGCGAGGAACTGGTTGTGCCGCAGCTGGGCGCGCTGCGCGCGCGATACCCGGAGTTGCGCATCGAGGTGGTGGCCGATGACCGGGTTGCCGATCTCGTGACGGACGGGATCGATGTGGCCCTGCGCACCACAGTAGGCAATAGCGAGGCTGTGGTCGCCCGTGCCCTTGGCTCCTTTGAACGCCGCCTGTACGCCTCGCCTGAATATTTGCGCCAACATGGAGAACCCGCCGGCCCGGATGAGTTGGGCAGGCATCAGACGGTAACCCATACCGCGCAGGGGCCCGTTGTGACATGGGCGTTCCGCAAGGCCGGACGGAAGGTCGAAGCCACTGTCAGGTCACAGCTCGCCATGAATACCACGGCCCTGGTGCATCACGCCCTGGTGGCCGGGGCGGGCATCGGCATGCTGTCGGTTCCATTGGCGGCGGGGGACGTGGCCAAGGGCCTTTTGAAGGAGGTCTTGTCGCCTTACGCTTCCGGTATTACCCACACGATGTTCGCAGTGTCCTTGCCCAACCTGCGTAACGCGGCGCGCGTACGGGCTGTGATCGACTTCCTTCAGGCGGCCGCCCGCCGGCAGTGGGCCATGACTTGCACCTAGCGGAAACCGGCCTTGAACTCCAGCACCTGGAATGCTGCGCTTAAGGTTTGTTTTGATTCCTCATAACCTGCCCAAGAGGGGATGCAGACAAAAATTGGACTATCAGGAGGTAGTTCACGTATCCGTGCCAAGACAGGATTCGAGCGGTCGAGCTCTACATCAAGTCCGGAAAACCCGTGAGCCAATCATCCGTCAGCTGGGTTGCATGAATAAAGTCCTTCAGTTGGTGCTTTGAGCAAGCGCCGGCATGCGCATGCCCTCATCCACAATCGTTAGCGGCAGTTCACCGGCACAGTTGCCACGACCCGCCAGCGGGGTACACGCAGACAGCTGCCTGAACTCAGGCGCTGGCAGCGGCGTTTGCGCTTTTGCCTGCTGGTAGGGTGAGCCGCCGGTCGACCCTGCAGCCTGACCAGGCAGTAGTCCGGCCGTGATCAACAAGGTGCCGGGCGTGTAGTTGATCGTGTAGTTGCCATTGGCTGCCAGCAAACCCTGGTTGATCGCGTAATTGCCAGGCTGCTCGCCCGCCACGCGCTGCAACGCACCGCTCAGTACAGAGGCCGCGCTGTCGCCGGCCGCAAACGGCCCGGTGCGGTAAGTCAGCAAAGGGTCGGGCGTATAGACCTGTTTGGCCTGGTTATCGGCAATCACCGAAAGTGACGCTGGCGTAATGACACCGCTGTTGTTCGCGGCATAGCTGACGCTGTAGTTGTTGCCGCCATTACCGTCGTTCATGACCAGTCCGGCGGCAGTCAGCGTCTTGCCGCTGCCGGCATTTTTGTTGTCGAAGGTCTGCGTGGCTGCGCTGGCAACTGTGTCGTACAGCGCGCCGGTGACCACGGGCGCTGCTGCCGACGCGGTGGTGCCGTCGTAAACACGGTTGTCGGCCTGCGCGGTCACAGTCAGCGCGGCCGGGGTGATGCTGGCCGTGGCCGCCGCCTGACCGGTGATGGTGTAGTTACCCACGTCGGCGCCTGTGTAGCTGCTGCTGAGGGCGACGGCTTTCCCGCTGCCCACATGTTTGTCTGCGAAAGCGCCCGTGGCAGTTACCGCGAGATCGTCGTTGGTGATCAGGCCGGCGTAGCTTGCACCAGCCACGTTGACGGTAGCGGTCGCGTTGCCGTCGTAGACCTTGTCAGCAGCCGTGATGCCGCTGACCGTCAAGGCCTTGGGTGTGATGTTCGCCGTCGTCGTAGCCTGGCCGGTGATGGTGTAGTTGCCGACGTCGGCGCCCRTGTAGCTGCTGGCGAGCGTCACGGTTTTGCCATTGGCTACGTTTTTGTCGGCAAATCCGCCAGTGGCAGTGACCGCGAGATCGTCGTTGGCGATCAGGCCGGCGTAGCTTGCGCCGCTGGTGTTGACGGTAGCGGCGGTGCTGCCGTCATAAACTTTATCGCTGGCCGTAATGCCGCTGACCGTAAGTGCTTTCGGCGTGATGCTGGCCGTGGTCGCTGCTTGATCGGTGATGCTGTAGTTGCCAACATCGGCACCGCCATAACTGCTAACGAGCGTGACAGTTTTGCCGTTGGCTACATTCTTGTCGGCGAAAGTCCCGGTAGCACTAACGCTGAGTACATCGCCGCTCACTAGTCCTGCATAGTTGGCTCCGCTGCTATTGACGATAGCGGCAGTGTTGCCATCGTAGACCTTATCGCTGGCCGTGATGCCGCTGACGGTCAGTGCTTTGGGCGTGATGCTGGCCACCAGCCCGACCGGATTGCTGACGCTGTAGTTAGCGGCGTCGGCGCCAGACAGCAAGCCGCTCCCGCTCAGGTTTACCGCCTTGGCATTGCCAACATTTTTATCGGCGAAGCTGCCCGTCACTCCGCTCAGGCCGAGCGTCACAGCGTCGCCGCTTACCATTCCCGCCAGCGCCGCCGCACCAGTGTTCAGCGTGGCGGTGGTGTTGCCGTCGTACACCTTGTTGTCTGCAGTAAGGCCGCTGACCGTCAAGGTTTTAGGCGTGATGTTGGCGACCACCGCGGTCGGGCTGCTCACGCTGTAGTTGCCCGCATCAGTGCCAGACAACAAGCCCACCCCGCTTACTGTTACTGCTTTGGCATTGCCTACATTTTTATCGGCAAAGTTGCCGGTAGCGCTGCTCAAATTGACGGCAACGTTATCGCTGCCGAGCACGCCAGACAGCGTAGCCGCGCCGGTATTCAACGCGGCGATAGTGTTGCCGTCGTAGACCTTGTCGCTCGCCGTCACGCCGCTCACGGTGAGCGCGGCCGGCGTAATAGTCAGCAGGCCGCCCACAATATCCAGCCCCTGCTGGTCGGAAAACGCGGTGTAGGTGCCGACGTTGCGGCCACTGGCGGCAGTGCCGGTGCGCGTGCCCGAGGGCGCCACCACGCTGCCGGCCTGCGTCGCCGCGTTGTAAACCGTGTTCACATTGGCCACGTTTTGCGCCACCAAAAAGTTGCGCAGCAGCGGGCTGGTCATGCCTTCGTAGATGCGCCAAACGGTGGACGTGCCGCCTGTGGCACCCACGTCCCATCCGGCAAAGGTGGCCTGCTGGCGCATCTGCGCGGTCGTGCGGCCGGTGCCGGCAGCGCTGGTAGCCTGCCCCGTGGTGGCGGTGTCCCAGTAGCTGTTGGTGACCGTGCCGGAGGCCGAGCCGGCCAGCCCGCCCAGGGCGCTGGTGCCGCTGACGGCGCCGGTGGCGTAGGTCTTGTCCACCGTGCCGGCCACCACATCGCCGATCAAGCCGCCGACCTGGCTGCCACCGCTCACGCTGCCGCTCGCATAGGCATCGCTGAGCGCGCCGCTGTTGCTGCCGATCAGGCCGCCCACCGCGGTGCCGGTGCCGGTGACGGCCCCCGACGCGTAGGCGCCGCGAATCACGCTGGCAGCGTCGGTGACCCCGACCAGGCCGCCCACGCCGCCGGCACCGACCACCTCTCCCGTGGCATAGACGTTCGAGGTGGGAACACCCCCGGTGTTGACGCTATGCCCTATCAGGCCGCCCACCCGGCTGCCGGCACCCTCCACCCGGCCGGTGGCGTAGGCATTGCTGAGCGTCGCCTCAGCCGATCCGATCAGGCCGCCGACATCGCTGTTGCCCGTGTCGGTCGCCCGCACGGAGCCTTCGGCGTGCACGTTGCTGATGACGCCCATGGTTTGCCCGAGCAGTCCGCCGACGTTCGTGAGGCCTTGCACGTTGCCGGTCGCCACCGCGTTGGAAAGCTGTGCGTCGGCGTTGCCGATCAGGCCCCCGACCGACCTGCGGCCCGTGACGTTGCCGGTGGCCCGGACGTCGGAGACCGTGCCGCCGGCGTACCCCGCCAGGCCGCCGACGTTCGCGCCGGAGACGAGGCTGTCGCCCGCGACCGCACCGGTCGACCTCGACCGCGTCAGCGAGGTCCCCTCGAAGTTGCCGACCAGGCCGCCAACAAATGAATAGCCGCTCACGTCACCCGTCGCTTCCCCCTGGTCGATCGTCCCGCCGGCGACCCGCCCCACCAGGCCGCCGACGTTCGCGCCGGCATTGCCCACGGCGTTGCCTGTGTTGGTGACGGAGCCGGTGGCTGTGACGTTGCTGAGGTCGGCTCCCGTCGATCTGCCGATCAGCCCGCCGCTGTACTGCCGCTGGCTGGTGACGTTCGCGGTGGCGCGGGCGTTCTGGATGGCGCCGCCGCTGTGGTCGCCGATCAGTCCGCCGGTGTAATTGCCGGGTCCCTGCACGGTCACGGCGTCGGAGCGCGCGTCCGTCACCGCACCGGTGTTGCGTCCCACCAGGCCGCCCGTGTAGTCGCCGGTGGCGCTCACGTTGCCGGTCGCATAGACGTCAGCCAGCGCGCCAGTACTGTGCCCGACCAGCCCGCCGACGTACTGCGTGACGCCGGTGAGTCCCGTGGCCGTGACGGAGCCGGTGGCATACGAATTGGTGATGTCCCCCGAGTAGTTCTGGCCGACGAGGCCGCCAACCCCGGTATAGGTGGTGGT
>NZ_JBFUCA010000127.1:0-9420 GCF_056405475.1 Polaromonas sp. P1_G4 | reverse complement strand
AGTGAGCCCGCAACAGGGGGGAGCCAATAACATGGGTTCATTTCTTGAGACCATCATCGGCGGCCTCATGTCCGGCATGCTGTATTCGCTGGTCGCGCTGGGCTTTGTGCTGATCTACAAGGCTTCGGGCGTCTTCAATTTCGCCCAAGGCGCGATGGTGCTGTTCGCGGCACTGGCCATGGCGCGGTTCTCCGAATGGATACCGCAATGGACGGGCCTGGACAGCAAGTYCATCAACAACGCACTGGCCTTTGCAGCCGCGCTGGCCATCATGGTGGTGGTGGCCTGGTTGATTGAGAAACTGGTGCTAAGCAAGCTCGTGAACCAGGAAGGCGTGGCGCTGCTGATGGCGACGCTGGGCATTTCGTATTTCCTGGACGGCTTCGGCCAGACTATCTTTGGTTCCAGCATTTACAAGATTGACGTGGGCATGCCCAAGGACCCGATGTTCCTGCTGGAAGGTATCTTCCAGGGCGGCCTGCTGGTGAACCAGGAAGACCTGGTCGCCGCGCTGATCGCGACTGCCCTGGTGGCGGCACTGGCCGCCTTCTTCCAGTACACCAGCACAGGCCGGGCCCTGCGCGCGGTGGCGGACGACCACCAGGCCGCGCAATCCATCGGCATTCCGCTGAACCGCATCTGGGTCATCGTCTGGAGCGTGGCAGGCTTCGTGGCCCTGGTGTCCGGCGTCATCTGGGGCAGCAAGCTGGGCGTGCAATTTTCGCTCTCGGTGCTGGCGCTCAAGGCGCTGCCGCTGGTGATTTTGGGCGGCCTGACTTCGGTGCCCGGCGCGATTGTGGGTGGGCTGATTCTTGGCGTTGGCGAGAAACTGGCCGAAGTCTTTCTCGGGCCCTATGTCGGCGGCGGTATTGAAATCTGGTTCGCGTATGTGCTTGCGCTTTGTGTCTTGCTCGTTCGGCCTCAGGGCTTGTTCGGCGAGAAAATTATTGATCGCGTCTGAAGCCGCTTCTATCTAAAGAAAAACCATGTTTTACAGAGAAAACGGCCAGTTCAAAACCAACTACCGGGCGGACCAGCAGATCTTCCCGATCCTGCAGGACCGGGTACTGATCGCACTCCTCCTCTTGGTGGCATTTGTCGTAATCCCGGTGTTATCCGTGTTTCCGCCCGAGAAACACTTGTACCGCTACCTTATTGGCCTGGCGCTTATAACAATGTCGTTCGCCGGATTCAAGTGGTCCGGATGGAAGAGGGGTTTGCTGGTCTCACTTCTATCCGTCTGCATCGCACTAATACATCCTTTGCTTGCTTCGGACTATATGTTCCGAGCCATCCTGATTCCTTTTCTGATCTTCTCGCTGGCGGCAGTGGGTGTGAACATCCTGGTGGGATATTGCGGGCAGATCTCGCTGGGCTCAGGCGCCTTTATGGCCGTAGGCGCCTATGGGGCCTACAACTTTTTTGTACGCTTTCCCGGCATGCCGCTGATTCCGGCGCTGATCCTGGGTGGTTTGTGCGCCATGCTGTTTGGCATTTTGTTCGGGCTGCCCAGCTTGCGCGTGAAGGGCCTGTACCTGGCGGTGACCACGCTGGCCGCGCAGTTCTTCAGCGACTGGATGTTCCTGCGCATCAAATGGTTCACGATGGACACGCCCTCGGGCTCGGTGTCGGTCTCCAACCTGCAGGTGTTTGGACTGCCCATCGAAAGCGCGCTGAGCAAATACCTGTTTTGCCTGGCCATCGTGGTGGTGATCACCCTGCTGGCCAAAAACCTTGTGCGCAGCGCGATCGGCCGCGAGTGGATGGCCATTCGCGACATGGACGTCGCCGCCGCTGTGATCGGCATACGCCCCATGTACGCCAAGCTCAGCGCCTTTGCGGTGAGCTCTTTCATCATCGGCATCGCCGGTGGCCTGTGGGCTTTTATCTACCTGGGCGCCTGGGAACCTGCGGCCTTCTCGGTGGACTACTCCTTCCGCCTGCTGTTCATGGTGATCATCGGCGGCATGGGCGCCATCATGGGCAGCTTCTTCGGTGCGGCTTTCATCGTGGTGCTGCCGATCGTGCTGAGCCAGCTGCTGCCGGTGCTGGCCGGCTGGCTGGGCATCTCGATCTCCACGGCGGGCATCTCGCACGCGGAACTGATGATTTTCGGCGGTTTGATCGTGTGGTTTTTGATTGTCGAGCCGCACGGGTTGGCCAAGCTGTGGGCCGTTGGAAAGCAGAAATTACGGCTATGGCCATTCCCCCACTGAAACTATGGCCCCCACGCTTTTCACTTCGTGTAATACGCTGCCCCCCGCGGGGGCGCTGCGCCTGCGGCCCGGCAAAGCCGGTTCCGCGGCCCCGGCTGGTAGGGGGCTTCTGCTCGAAATCACCGATGCGCGGTGGATTGTTAGGTCGTTTACTGAGGTGTCAGTTTTTTCACGGTGTTTATAAATTTTCCAGGAGACAACAATGAAGATTCGTAATGTGATGTTGGCGGTGGCAATCCTCGCCACCGGCGCTTCGTCCCTCGTGGCGACTAGCGCATTCGCCCAGGCGAAGGAGCAGTTCTTCCCGGTGCTGTCCTACCGCACCGGGCCTTACGCGCCCAACGGCGTGCCCTGGGCCAACGGCTATGTGGACTACCTCAAGCTGGTCAATGCGCGCGGCGGCATCAATGGCGTGAAGATCTCGTTTGAAGAGTGCGAAACCGGCTATGACACCGCACGCAGCGTGGAGTGCTACGAACGCCTGAAAGGCAAGAACGGCGGCGCCACGCTGGTGCAACCGCTGTCTACCGGTGCGACATTTGCCATCACTGAGAAAGCGCCCGTCGATAAAATCCCCGTGGTGACCGTGGGCTATGGCCGCAGCGAAAGCGCGGACGGCTCCATCTTCAAATGGAACTTCCCGATTGCCGGCACCTACTGGGTTGCCGCCGACGCCATCCTTCAGGCCATCGCCAAGAAGGAAGGCGGCTTCGACAAGCTCAAGGGCAAGCGCATTGCGCTGGTCTATCACGACTCGCCGTTCGGCAAGGAGCCGATCCCGCTGATGCAGGAACGCGCCGCCATGCACGGCTTTACCTTGCAACTGCTGCCTGTTACCGCGCCCGGTGTCGAGCAAAAGGCCACCTGGCTGCAGGTTCGCCAGTCGCGCCCTGACTACGTCGCGCTGTGGGGCTGGGGCATCATGAACACCACTGCCATCAAGGAAGCGCAGGCCACCGGCTACCCGCGCGAGAAGATGTACGGCGTGTGGTGGGCCGGCGCAGAGCCTGACGTGAAAGACGTGGCCGACGGCGCCAAGGGCTACAACGCCGTGACGATGCAGCACGGCGCCGAGCCGAACTCCAAGCTGGCCAAAGACATGCTGACCCTGGTGCACGGCAAAGGCCAGGGCACGGGCCCCAAGGAAGAAGTCGGCCAGGTTCTTTACATGCGTGGCGCCATGAGCGCGATGCTGGGCGTGGAAGGCCTTCGCGCTGCACAAGACCGTTTCGGCAAGGGAAAAATCATGACAGGCGAGCAGGTGCGCTGGGGCCTGGAAAACCTGAACCTGACGCAGGCCAAGCTGGATGCGCTGGGCTTTGCCGGCGTGATGCGGCCTATCAGCACCTCGTGCACCGACCACATGGGCTCGGCATGGGCACGTATCCATACCTGGGACGGCAAGGAGTGGAAGTTCACTTCCGACTGGCTGCAGGCTGACGAGCAGGTGATCAAACCCCTGGTCAAGTCGACCGCCGCCAAATACGCAACAGAGAAAAAACTGACGGCGCGCACACCCGCTGACTGCCAAAGCTAGGCTCCCCCGTGGCGGCGTTCTGCGCCGCCTCCCCCTCAAGGGGCGGCACTGGCGGACCGGCAAAGCCGGATCCACGGTGCCCTTGCCTTGAAATCCTCCCGCCTGGCGGGAGGGGTGCGGCTCTCGCGAGCCGCCAGCCTTGAGGGCTGATMGCCTTGCCAGCAGCCCTCAAGATTGGTCAGGAAAAAATATGGACACACCTAACATCGTTCTCAACGTCAACGGCATCGAGGTCATCTACAACCACGTGATCCTGGTGCTCAAGGGCGTCTCGCTGCAAGTCTCGCAGGGCCGCATCGTGGCCATCCTGGGCGGCAACGGCGCAGGCAAGACCACGACTCTGCGCGCGATTTCCAATCTGCTCAGGGGGGAGCGCGGCGAAGTCACCAAAGGTTCCATCGAGCTGCGCGGCGAGCGCATAGAAAACCTCTCGCCGGCCGACCTGGTGCAGCGCGGCGTGGTGCAGGTGATGGAGGGACGACACTGCTTTGCCCATCTGACCATCGAAGAAAACCTGCTGACCGGCGGCTACACGCGCAGCAGCAAGGCCGAAGTGGCGGCGAATCTGGAGAAGGTTTACAACTACTTTCCGCGCCTGAAAACCCGACGCACTTCGCAGGCGGCTTATACGTCGGGCGGCGAGCAGCAAATGTGCGCCATCGGCCGCGCGCTCATGGCAAACCCGTCGATGGTGCTGCTGGACGAGCCCTCCATGGGCCTGGCGCCGCAGATTGTCGAAGAAGTGTTCAACATCGTGAAAGACCTGAACCAGAAGGAGCAAGTCACCTTCCTGCTGGCCGAGCAGAACACCAACATGGCACTCAAATATGCCGACTACGGCTACATCATGGAAAGCGGCCGTGTGGTGATGGACGGCGCGGCCAGTGACCTGGCCAATAACGAGGACGTCAAGGAGTTCTACCTTGGCGTGGGCGGCGGCGAGCGCAAGAGCTTCAAGGATGTGAAGAGCTACAAGCGGCGCAAACGGTGGCTGGCGTAGAACATGACCCCCACGCTTGTCACTTCGTGTACTGCGCTGCCCCCCGAGGGGGCCRCTGCGCCTGCGGCCCGGCAAAGCCGGTTCCGCGGCCCCTGCTGGTTTAAGACTTCTCCTTGCCCAGGTTTTCTCCAAATATGACCACACATTACGACTCACTGGAAGTGCGAAGCCCTACGGAACGCGAGGCGGCCCTGCTGACGGCCTTGCCGCAGCAGATTGCCCATGCCAAGACGCGGGCGCCTGCCTTCACCGCCATTCTCAAGGACGTTGACGCCCAGGCCATCACATCACGTGCGGAACTGGCGCGATTGCCCGTCACGCGCAAGCATGAGCTCCTTGAGCGCCAGCAGGCCGAGCGCGCGCCCGGTGGCAGTGGCAACGCATTTGGCGGTTTCAGCGCTTTGCGCTACGGCGCGCATATGCCTCATGTTTTTGCCAGCCCTGGCACCATTTACGAGCCCGGCGGCAAGCGCAAGGACTACTGGCGCATGGCCAGGGCCTTGTATGCCGCGGGCTTTCGCCCCGGCCAGCTGATCCACAACAGTTTCAGCTACCACTTTGTGCCGGCAGGCTCCATGATGGAAACCGGCGCGCATGCCCTCGGTTGCACCGTGTTCCCGGGCGGTACCGGCCAGACGGAGCAGCAGGTACACGCCATGGCGGAACTCAGGCCGGCCGGCTACATCGGCACACCAAGCTTCCTGAAAATCATCATGGAGAAGGCCGCCGAAATGAAGGTGGAACTGCCGACCGTGACGCGGGCACTGGTTTCAGGCGAGGCGTTTCCCCCCAGCCTGCGCGACTGGCTGGGTGAGCGCGGCATTGCGGGCTACCAGTGYTATGCCTCGGCCGACCTGGGCCTGATTGCSTACGAAACCGAAGCGCGKGAAGGSCTGGTGCTGGATGAAGGCGTGATCGTGGAAATCGTGCGCCCTGGAACGGGTGACCCGGTGGCTGAGGGCGAAGTGGGAGAGCTGGTGGTGACCACCCTCAATCCCGGCTATCCGCTGATTCGCTTTGGCACGGGCGACCTTTCCGCCATCCTTGCGGGCACCTGCCCCACGGGACGCACCAATGCGCGCATCAAGGGCTGGATGGGAAGAGCCGACCAGACCGTCAAGGTCCGCGGGATGTTTGTACATCCCGGGCAGGTCGCTGACATTGCCCGGCGCTTTCCGGAAGTGATCAAGGCCAGGCTGGTGGTCAGCGGAGAGATGGCGAGCGACAACATGCACTTCCAGGTCGAAACCGCGTCCGCCCCGGACGGCCTGGACCAGCGTATCGGCGACGCCATCCGTGACGTCACCAAATTGCGCGGCACCGTGCAACTGGTGGCGCCCGGCAGTCTCCCCAACGACGGGAAGGTTATTGAGGATGCACGTAGTTACAAGTAGAGCCCCCACGCTTGTCGCTGCGCGTACTGCGCTGCCCCCAAAGGGGCGCTGCCAGCAAAGCGACCGGGGGCTAGCCCTTACGTAGTTCCCGCGATGTTTGCGCAGTAAGCGGATCGTAAACTTGGCGCGTTCATCACAAGGAGACGCTCATGAAACGCCTGTTAGTCCTCGCCGCTGCTGCAACGGCCATATTTGCAGCCCACGCGCAAGCCCCCGCCTTCCCCGGCTCCAAGCCAGTCACTCTGGTGGTCCCATTCGCGGCCGGCGGCCCAACCGACCGTGTGGCACGCGACCTGGCCGAAGCCATGCGCAAAGCCATGGGCGGCAGCGCCAACTTCGTGGTGGAAAACGTCAACGGCGCCGGCGGCACCATCGGTGCGGCCAAGGTAGCCCGCGCAACACCCGATGGTCACACCTTGCTGGTGCACCACATCGGCATGGCGGCCGCGCCGGCCCTGTATCGCAAGCTGCCCTACAAGGTGCTGGACGATTTCGAGTTCCTGGGCATGATCAACGAAGTACCGATGACCATCATCGGCAAACCGCAGCTGCCGGCCAACAACTACCGCGATTTCGAGAATTACATTCGCGCCAATGCCGGCAAACTCAATATCGCCCATGCAGGATTGGGCTCGGCATCGCACCTCTGTGGCCTGATGTGGCAGGCAGCCATCAACGCCAAGGACGCGATGACCACCATTCCCTTCGGCGGCACGGCGCCGGCCATGAATGCACTGGTGGGCGGACAGGTCGACATGATGTGTGACCAGACCACCAACACCACCGGCCAGATTGAAGCCGGCCGCGTCAAGGCGTTTGCGGTCACGACCGCCAAACCGCTGAAGAACAACAAGCTGCTCAAGGACTATCCGACGCTGCAGGAAATGGGCCTCAAAAACTTTGACCTGACGATCTGGCACGGCATGTACGCCCCCAAGGGAACGCCGCCGGCCGTGATGACCCAGCTCAACAACGCCCTGAAAGTRGCGCTCAAGGATCCCGACTTCATCAAGAAGCAGGAAGGCCTTGGCGCCGTGGTGGTGACCGACAAGCGTGTCGAGCCCGCCGCCCACAAGGCTTTTGTATCCGCCGAGATCAACAAGCTCAAGCCCGTGATCGACGCCGCCGGCAAGTTCGCCGACTGATCTGTTGACCGTTTGATTGCCAGCCGCCCGGTTCATGCCGGGCGGCTTTTCTTTTTTTGGATGGCTGGGTTGAAACCCTCTTGAAGCATGAACCCACGCACGCTATCTTCATGTGACCCCCGGCCGCGCCGGCCATCCCTGGAGCCCCTCTTGAACAACAATAGCAAGCCCTTTCTTTCCCGTCGCTACGGCGCTTTCCTGGCCACCGCGCTGACCGCCGTCGCCACCTTTATGGCCACGCCCTCCGCCTGGGCGCAAAGCGCCAGCTGGCCCACCAGGCCCGTCAAAATCGTCGTGCCCTTCGCGCCAGGCGGCACCACCGACATCCTGGCCCGCGCCATGGCGCCGGAACTCTCCAAAGCCTTCGGCCAGCCCTTTGTGGTTGAGAACCGTGCCGGTGCCGGCGGCAACATTGGCGCAGACGTGGTCGCCAAATCCGCGCCTGACGGCTACACCCTGCTGATGGGCACCGTGGGCACGCATGGCATCAACAAGTCGCTGTACAGCAAGATGGCCTACGACCCGCAAAAAGACTTTGCACCCATCACGCTGGTCGCGGGTGTGCCCAACGTCATGGTGGTCAACGCCGAAAAAGCCAAAGCCGCGGGCATCAACAACGTCACGGACTTCATACGCGCGGCCAAAGCCAAGCCCGGCACTTTCAACATGGCCTCCAGCGGCAACGGCACGTCCATCCACCTGGCGGGTGAACTGTTTAAAACCATGAGCGGAACCTATATGACGCACTTCCCCTACAGCGGATCCGGCCCCGCGCTGCTGGCACTGGTGGGCGGCGACATGGACGTCATGTTCGACAACCTGCCGTCTTCCATGCAGCTCATCAAGTCCGGCAAACTCAAGGCACTGGCCGTGACGAGCTCAGAACGCTCAGCGGCCCTGCCTGACGTCCCCACCATAGAACAGGCCGGCGGCCCGGCCATGAAAGGTTTCGATGCGAGCTCCTGGTTCGGCCTGCTCGCCCCCGCCGGTACGCCGCCCGACATTGTGAACCGCATCCAGCAGGAAGCCGCCAAGGCGCTGGGCACGCCTGCGATGAAAGAGAAGCTCCTCGCGCAGGGTGCGATTCCCAGCGGCAATACGCCGCAACAGTTCACGGCCTTTATCAATGCCGAGCACAAGAAGTGGGCGCAGGTGGTGAAGGCTTCGGGGGCGAAGGTGGACTGAGCGCATATCAACTCACCATGCAAAAAGCCCTGTCACCAGGGCTTTTTGGTATGGGTCAGCGCGACTGCTAAGCCTAAACGCCCCAAACCACCTCATGCCCCGACTTCAGGTTGCGTTGCAGCATGTCGATAAACGGCACGGCGCGCTGGCGCAGGCCCAGGCCGTCGCCAGGGACGACCCCCTCGTCGGCATTGGCATCGTGGGCTTCCTCGTGCGCGATCGCTGCCTGCAGGGCGGCTATCGCGGCGGGCATTTGCTCGGGCAGGATGATGCCTTTGGGGGCGGGGTCTTTGCCGATGATTTCGAGGACCTTGCGGCCGTTGGCTTCGAGCATGATCACGTCGCCGGCGTCTTTGGATTTGAATTTATAAAGCATGGTGGCTCCTCAAGTTGGACAGACAGGCCATTATGGAAAGTTTTCGAACCCGTGTATGTAGGCTGGTTTCACCTGTTGCGGCCCCGGGGTTCCGGCTACGGCTGCCGGGCCGGCCGCGCGGCTCAAGCAAAATAGGGCCCATGTTCAATATCGCCACTGTCCCCAAGTCGGCTCGCCAGGCGCTCAGCCAGGACGGGCTGAGCCTGCTCAACCCTGCCGAGCTGACGGCCACGCTGGAACTGCCGACGCCGGCCTGGACATCAGGCTGGCAGGCGCTGACAGACTCCTGGAACCGCTTGCCGCCTGACGCCCATCTGAAAGACGGTGGCCACTACCGCAAGCGCCGCCATTCCTGCTTCGTCCAGGAGCTGGCCGAAGGCACGCTCACGCAAACCCCGCATCGTGCCCACTGGCAACCCACCGACTACAACGCCCTGCACGGCGGCTTCGAGCGCTGGTTCGACCCGGTCGAGCCAGCGGTAGCCACAGCCCCGGCATGGACGGACCTGCTGGCCAATCTGGGCAAGCTGTTTGCGCAAGTGCAACCCGCCGGGCGCTGGCATATTG
>NZ_JBFUCA010000126.1:0-9492 GCF_056405475.1 Polaromonas sp. P1_G4 | reverse complement strand
GTGGTACTCGGTGTTGCGCCCCAGGTAGGCGTGTGAGAGAACTTTTCCGGGCAGGCCTTCTCCGCTGGCGGGTGCCAGCCGCCAGGCATGCGGGCGCACCACGAGGCGGACTTTTCCCTGCCGCCGCGTCAGTCCGGGCGCGATGCGCAGGGGCCCCAGCTGAATCGCGCCGGATGCATCAGCCTGGGCGTCAAACATCACGGCGTCTCCCATGAAGGCCGCAACGAATTCGCTGTGCGGCGTCTCATAGACTTCCTGCGGTGTGCCCACCTGCGTGACCTGTCCTTCATGCATCACCACCACGGTGTCGCTGACCGCCATGGCTTCGCCGTGGTCATGCGTCACGTACAGCACGGTCAGCCCCAGGTTTTGCTGAAGGGCGCGTATGTCCTCCCGAATCTGGCGCCGCAAACCCGCATCCAGATTGGACAGCGGTTCATCCAGCAGCAACACCTTCGGCTGCAACGCAAGCGCCCGGGCCAGGGCCACACGCTGCTGCTGCCCCCCGGACAACACAGCGGTGTTGCTCCCGGCGCTGGTCTGCAGCCCCACCATGCCCAGCGCAGCCCGCGCGCGCTCGTCACGCTCGCGCGGGTGCAGTCCCAGCATGCGCAGCCCGTAACGCACGTTGTCCAGTACGTTGAGATGCGGAAACAAGGCGTAGCTCTGGAACACCATGCTGATGGGACGTTGTTCGACGCCCATGTCGGTCACATCCACCCCGTCGAGCAGGACCCGGCCCGAGGTGGGCCGTGCCAGTCCCGCCACCATTCGCAACAGGGTCGTCTTGCCACAACCGGACGGCCCCAGCAAGGTCGTCAGTTGCCTGGACGGTATGCGCAAGTGGATATTGCACAGGGCACGGACCCCATTGGGAAAGGTCTTGCTGATGGACTGGAACTGGACGGCGCTACTCATGGGGCACTTCCTGGGGCCACCGGACGACAGCATCCACCCCCACCACATGGTTGTCTTGCACGCGGTTGAACAAATCCACTCCGGCGTTCATCGACAGTGCAATCTGGCGGCAAATTGACAACCCCAGGCCGACGCCAGAGGTTCCCGACGATGACTGGAAAGGCTCGAACAGGCGGGCCTGGACAGCTTCATCCATGCCGCCACCGTTGTCCCAGATCAGCAGTTCGGTTTCGCTGGGCAAAGCCCGAATCACCAGGCCCAGAGCGCCGCCCTTGGGCGTGTGCTGAATAGCGTTGGACATCAGGTTACGGATCAACTCTCCCAACAACCAGGGATCGGTGATCAGGCGCACCGGAATGGCCTGCATCGAGAAATCAAGTTTCTTGCGGGCCAGCAAGGGCGCAAATTCCATGACCACATCACGTGCGGTTGTGGCCAGGTCCACTTCAACCCAGTTGGCCCGGCGTACCAACTGTTCCATCTTGGCGACGGACAGCAACTGGCGGACCAGCTCACTGGAACGGTCCACGGTATTGAGCATCTTGGGCAGCGTTTCCCGCACGTCCAGCTGCCCGGACATGGCGCCCTGCAGCTGGGTGCGCAGCACCGCAAAGGGCGTACGCAACTGGTGGGAGGCATCGGCCAGAAACTTCTTTTGCTGATCCAGCGATTCCTGCTGCTGCTGCATCAGCCAATTGACCGTCCTGGCCAATTGCTGCAGCTCAACCGGCTGCTGATTCGTGACCGGCCGCAAGTCTTCCGTGCGGCGGCTGTCGAGCTCTTGCCCCAACACCACAACGGGTTTGAAGGCCTGGCGCAAAACCCACCACAGGCCGGCAGCAAACGCCAATACCTTGAACAGCCACCAAAGTCCTGCAGGCAATCCAAAGAGTGTCTGGGGATACGCCGCGCCCATCCAGTTCAAAAAGCACCAGGCCAACAGCAGCCCCAGCGACCAGGCCCAGACAAACAACCGGATTGATCGCCGGGCCCGCCATGGGCGCCAGACCGTCCATGACTTTCCCCGCAACAGGCTCACTGTTTTCACGGCTGATCCTGCCTTTCAGCCAGGGCATCATCCATCAGGTAGTAGCCAACCCCCCGCAGGGTGACAAGACTGGCTCCGGACCCCAGGATGCGTTTGCGTAACCGGTGCACCAGCACCTCAATGGCATCCGCACCAGCCGAGCCTTCGTCACCAAAGACGGTCTGG
Source organism: Polaromonas sp. P1_G4 (assembly GCF_056405475.1). Lineage (NCBI taxonomy): Bacteria > Pseudomonadati > Pseudomonadota > Betaproteobacteria > Burkholderiales > Comamonadaceae > Polaromonas > Polaromonas sp. P1_G4. The sequence goes on along the minus strand of NZ_JBFUCA010000126.1, from coordinate 7,361 downwards.
AGCAGGTCATCCTTGGCCACAGCCTTGCCGGGATGCATCATCAGCGCCTTGAGAAGGGCTAGTTCACGCCCCGACATTTCAAGCGGCAGTGCGCCGCGAAATACCTGTCCGTTGTCCAGGTCCAAGCGCAGGGTGCCACAGCGGAAATCTTCCACGCCCAGGCTGCGGCGCACCAGCGCCTTCAGGCGGGCCACCAGTTCTTCCACATCAAAAGGCTTGATCAGGTAGTCGTCCGCGCCGGAGTTCAATCCCAGCACCCGGTCCTCGACCGCGGTACGCGCCGTCATGACCAGTACGGGAAGCCGGGAACCTTCGTCCCTCAGGTGCTGCAGCAAATCCAGGCCATCCATGCCGGGCAGGCTCAGGTCGAGCAGGGCCGCATCAAACGGACGATGCCGTGCCATCACCAGCGCCTCTTTCCCGTCGGCACAGCAAACGACGTGGAACCCGCGGGCAACCAGCATGCGGCTGAGGGCGTCCACCAGATTCAGGTCGTCTTCAACCAGCAGGATATTCATGGAACGAATAATGCGGGAGGACGGACGGCTAAACCACCGAGGAAACGCCGACACCTGGTGAAAGCTCGGTGAAAGCTGGGAGGCAAAACGCAAAAATGCGGTGCGCCGGCACTCCCGGCAGCATGCACCGGCAAGCTGCGCCGCTAAAAACACGCCCTACAGGGGAAACAGGCGCCAGCTTTTCACGTCTGCGGCCGGATGACTCCGGACGCCGGGCTAGCGGAACCGATACGACACGGCGATAAACCCGGTGTCCTGCGTCCGGCGGCTGACCAGGGGACTGCCCTGAACCGAAGACCCCAACCACTTGCGACGCAGTTGCATCGTCAGCATCCAGGGATCACCGAGCGGCACATCGACCCCCAGGCCCAGCGTGGGCGCTGTCGAGGCGCCGGCGTTGTAGTTTGTAAACCCGCTGGCGGCTGACTCGGCCGGGGTCACACCGTAGAGGTAGTTGTTGTATTTGGCGCTGGTGTGTTCCAGCCCCACCTGCGGAAAGAACGACCAGCTGCCGACCTTGAACTCCGCCGCGTATGTGGCTTCCAGCAATGCACCGTGCGATTTGTTGGCGTCCACAAACGCGTTCACGAAAAACCCGCCGTAAGGCGTTTCCTGAAAGGTGCCTATGCCCAGCGGAATCGGTCGCTTGCGGTCCTTGAGTCCCGACAGCGCGGCGGTATCGGCGCGCCAGCCGTCCTGGCTGATGCGGCCGGAAAATTCCAGGTAGCCGTAGCCCATCCTTGCGGTTTTGATGCCCAGCGTGTCGACACGCGCAAAGAAGCGGCCATAGTCCGCATAAGCATAGGGCAGCAAGACGGTGTCGTTGCTCTTGCTGCGAATCACGCTTTGTGTGCCATACACGGCGCCGCCGATGTCGCCCGTCAGCTGGTATTTGAACGGGGCGGGTTGTGCCTGCACCATGCCCATAAATGCCAACCCAGCCAACGCAATGAGGACCACAGCCTGGGAAGCAGGAGAAGAAGCCCGGGTAAGACGTTTCATCGCATGCCTTCTTTCCGGAGATGATGCGATCCAGTATAGGACCGGGCAGGAAAAACTGCGCATCCGTCCTGCAGGCGCGTCGCGGGGCCGCGACACATCGAGCCCGGAATGCTCAGGCCGTGGCGAGTACCGTGCGGCGCACCCGGCGCACATTGAAGGCGCTGGCGATCAGCACCGCCTGCATCAGCGCCAGGCCCAGCAGGACGCCGCGGTAATAGCCATGGTCCATCATCGCGCCGAAGATCAGCGGCGACACGGCCTGGCCGATGTCCAGGCCTGCATACACCACGCCGTAAACCCGGCCCGAGGCGTTTTCGGGGGTTGAGCGCTTGACCAGCAGGTCACGCGACGGCCCGGCGATGCCGGTGGCGAAGCCCATGATGCCGAACAGCACAGGCACGACCCATGCGGGATAGCTGCCTGCGGCCAGCAGCACCGCCACGGCAGCCGCCGCACCAAACCCGATGCCCACAATGCGCTCGCAGCGCGCGGGATCCGATGCCAGGAAGCCGCCAAAAACCATGCCGCCCGCGCTGCACACCATATAAACCGTCAGGCAGATAGCCACCAGTGCGAGCGGCACGTTATGCAGGTGGCGCGCAGCTTCAGGTGCAAAAGCCTGCACCACGCTGAGAACGATGGCATACCAGAAGAAGAAAGAAAAACACATCCAGACGGCCGGTATCTTCAGAAAACCCAGACTGCTGTCGGCCGCGGGCGCGCCCTTGACCGGCGCCGCCATCGTGAGGGTGAGCTTGTCGCGGTTCATCACCAGCACCGCCAGCACGGCAAAAGCCAGCACACCGGCGGCAGCCAATGCCACACGCCACGAATAAGCAAACGTCAGCGTCACCACCACTGCGGGGGCCAGCGCCCAGCCCAGGCTGCCGGTGATGCCGTGCACGCTGTAGGCGTGGCCCAGGCGCGGCGCACTGACCTTGCGGTTCAGTAGCGTGTAGTCCACCGGGTGAAACACACCATTGCCGACACCGGCAATTACAGCAAAGCCGGCCAGCATCCAGTAGCTGGTGCTGATGGAATAACCAAAAGCCGCCACGCCCAGCAAACTCAGGCCGGCGAACAATATGGGGCGCGGGCCGAAGCGGTCGACGACAAAACCCGAGAGCGCCTGCACCGCGCACGACACCACAAAAAAGATCGTCATCAAAAACCCCAGCTCCGCATAGCTGACGCTGAACTCGTCCTTGAGCCAGGGAAACAGGGGCGCCAGCAGCAGCTGGCTGAAATGGCTGATCATGTGCGCCAGGCCCACCAGGCTGATCACGCTGGCGTCGGTGCGAAAAGGGACTGCAGCGGGCGCGTTCAGGGTCGTACTTGAAGTATTCATGGCGCTATCGTAGTATTGGCCAAGCCTTCTGAAATGCGACATAAAGCCATGTTTCATCGAATTTCGGACAAACCGCTTAATGACCTTCGTCCCTGCGATCACATCATCTGATTCAGGTGGATAGACCTTCCGACACGCCAGATGCCGCAACGTAAAGCCCCGCTTCATTTCGTGCCGGTGGGCGACACCGACAACTTCACGCCCAGCCGCCAGCGGCCAGTGCGCGTGCGGGCGCGGACGCTGGAAGCAGACACGCATTTCAAGCCCCATTCCCACGCCTGGGCGCAACTGGCCTACTGCTCCACGGGGGTGCTGCAGGTCACGGCTGAGCAGTCGGGCCATGCGGGCGGCGAAATCACCTACATCGTGCCGCCCTCCCGCGCGGTGTGGATCGCCCCTGGCGCGCAACATCACGTGACCGTGCTGGAGGCCGCCGAATTCCGCACGCTGTACCTCGACGCAAGCGCCACCCCGAAGGGCTGGACCGGTTGCCGCGTATTGGTGGTTTCGCCGTTACTGCGTGAGTCCATCCACGCGCTCGACGCGGCCACCCCGGAGCGGCCGCTGCCGGCCACTCGCGAACAACTTCTTTCCAGCCTGGTGCTGGACGAGCTCGCAGGCGCCGACACCCAGGCGCTCGGCGTGCCCATGCCGCATCCGCAAACCGGGGACAAGCGGCTGCGCGCCCTGTGTGAAGCCGTGCTGCGCGCACCATCAGAGCGGGCCACGCTGGCCGAATGGGCCGCCGATACTGGCGCCAGCGAACGCACGGTGGCCAGGCTTTTTCGCGACGAACTGGGCCTGAGCTACCAGCAATGGCGCCAGCAGGCCATCCTTGCCCACGCCCTGCCCCTGCTCACACGCGGGCAATCGGTCAGCACCGTGGCGGCGGCCAGCGGTTATGCCAGTGACAGCGCCTTCACCGCGATGTTCAAAGCCGCCATGGGCCAGCCACCCAGTCATTTTCAAAGTAAAAACAGGCTGTAAGGCAATGAGGGCAAGCGCAAGCAGCTATCAAAAAAGTAGCACCTTCAAGTAACCGACAGTGCGTTGGCTCGCAACCTACAGATCCCCGGCCGCCTGCCAGAGGGTTAGCGAGCCGATCGTGGGAAGCCACAGGAGGAACTTCTGGCGGTGGCTTTCGAAAGGCTCACCCAGCGGCGACCGCGGATCCTCGCTCAGCGCGTAAGCCATGCCTTCGACAAACCATTGAGGTTTGAGCAGCAGATAGAGCGTGCCAAGACGCTCGGCCTGCAAATAGTGGATCAGCTCATGCCGAACGTAAAACGGCTTCCAGAACGGCTTCCAGGCGCGCGGCCCCACAACGGTGCCGAAAGTACCCAGGGTGACGGCCGAACGCATCCCCAGGCCGAAAGCATCGGCGCACGCCTGTGTTGAGCAAAAGACCATCTTCGGCATACCCTGGATCGCACCGACCCTGGCAGACACGAAGGCCATGCCCTCCGCATGCAGCCGGGCAGCCTCTTCAAATCGGGCTTTGTCGTCCACACACACCGAGGTGCTGAAGCATGAAACACCGGACAGTTCCGGCGCGATCACCCGCACGGGCCTGACGGCAAACCACGCCACTACCGGTACAAGCGCCAGCATGGCCAGCAGGCGAACTTTGAAGGAAGGACGACTCAGGCGCATGCGAAGCAGGTCAAGCGGCAGGTTTGAGGCATTGGGCAGGCGTTGAGTACAGGCAGTCAGGATGTTTCGCAAATCCTGACCGGCGTCAGGTGACCGAAGTTTAGCGGCCCGTTCAGCGGTGAAAAGTCATCCTCCCAATTGCGAACTAAATTCACCTTCCGGCCCTTGGAGATGAGCGCAAGCGGCTATCAAAACAATAGCACTCCACGTCAGCCGTACAACAGCACGCCACCGGGCCCGGCTGGTTATCATGGCCCGATGAACTTCCTCAGCGCAGCAAGAAAAACCGGCAGGAGATGGGGTCACGCGACGGCTTCAATGGCTGTTGTCATGTTTGCAACCACAGGCCATGCCCAGGCGCCTGCCGAGCCGCACCCCACGCTGCTGCGCGAACTGAACCGGGTACGGGAGGACGGTTGCGACGGGCGCGGCGCCAAGGTTTCCCTGCTGCGTGAAAACAGCGTCCTGTCGCGGGCGGCGCAGCTCATGGCCAGCGGCCGCACGATGGACGAGGCACTGAAAGCTGTCGACTACCGCGCGGTGCGGGCCGCGCAGATTGCCGTACGCGGCGCAACGGGCCCCTCAGCGCTCGCGCGCAGGACCCTGGGCAAATCATGCAGCGCGGTGATGCACGCCGAGCTCGCTGAAGCCGGCTTCTACCAGCGCGGGGCGCAAACCTGGGTGGTGCTGGCCGCGCCCTTCTCGCCCCCGGCTGCGGCCCAGGCCGGCGATGTACAGGCACGGGTGCTGGCACTGGTCAATGAAGCGCGCTCCAGGCCACGCCGTTGCGGTACGCAGGCCTTCGCGGCCGCAGGGCCGCTGCAATACAGCCCCGTGTTGTACAGCATCGCCGGGGGGCATGCCGCAGACATGGCGCGTTACAGCTACTTCAGCCACACCGGGCGCGATGGCAGCGATGTGGCCAGCCGCGCAACACGCGCAGGCTACGGCTGGAAAGCCATCGGCGAGAACATCGCCGCGGGGCAGATGCAGGCCGACACCGCCGTGCAGGGCTGGTTGAACAGCCCCGGCCATTGCGCCAACATCATGGCGCCGGCGTATACCGAGATGGGCACGGCCTTTGCGGTCAACATCCAAAGCAGCGCCGGTATTTACTGGGTGCAGGTATTCGGGGCGCAGCGGTAAGTCGCCCTTGCCCGGGGCCCGCAGCTTTCAGCGTTTTTCAAACGCCGCGTTAAGGCGGCGCAGCAAGGGCTTGTTCAGCTCGCGCGTGTGCCTGTTCCAGCGCTCCATGGACCGCTGCAGCTCAATCTGCAGGCGTGCGCTGGTGGCGGTATCCCCGTTCATCGCGGCCCAGATGGCGTATTCAGCGCGGCTTTCAAAGCTGCCGAAACGGTCCACGGCGGATTCAAACTCCGCTTTCGCGTCCACACCCCTGCCGGCGCCGCCCAGCGCCTGGGCAAGCAGCAGCGACACCAGCTCCGCGCGAAAGGCGGGGTCGGTCTTGCGGATGAATTCAAGGTGGGTAATCGCCTCGGGATAACGCTCGCAGGCGAAATAGGCCCTTGAGGCGCCCAGCCGGATTTCCAGGTCGGAGGCGAACGGGCCCTTGAGGCATGCGTCGTAACTCTGCGCAGCCTCCAGCGCCTGGCCGGCTTCGAGCAGCGCGGAGGCAAGCCGCATCTGGTTCTGCGCGGTGGGCGTGTAGTCAAACGCGGCGTGTGCTTCCCGCAGCTCGCGCGTCGGGTCCAGTGTTTTTGCGGCTGCGGCCACGACCTTGCGCGCGCCGCGCTCCAGCCGCGAGTCGGGCAGGTAGACCGCCAGGAAGTAAACGAGGCTGCCCAGCATGGGAAACGAAAACAGGATGATCAGCCAGTACATCTGCTGGCCGCTGCGCAAGGCATGGACGGCAAAGAACACCGCCACAATGAAATGAAGTCCCAGTCCAACAAAAGGCATGGCCCATCCCTCCAGTTATTTTTGGGGGATTCTAAAGGGGCGTCAAGGAATGGGCCAGACCTTTCAGTTACCAGCAGGAAGCACTGTCTCGTCCCCGTCGCCATCGAACAGGCGCAAGGCGAGCAGGCCGTGCCCCACGCTGGCGCCTGCCCGCACAGCCGCCGCAATCAGAACCACTTCCGCCAGCTCCTCGCGGGTCACGCCCAACCGCCTGGCCGCACGGGTGTGCACGTCCAGGCAATAGCCACATTGGGTGGTAAGCGCCACGGCCAACGAAATCAGCTCCCGCACACGTGGCTCAAGATGGCCGCCTTCGCGCTTGGCCGCATGGTCAAACGCGAGGAAAGCCTGGGCTTCCACAGGTGCCAGCCGCACGAAGGCTGGCGCCAGTTGCAGGTCTTGGGGTGACTGGTAACCGGCGCTCATGGCTGGCCTTTGCTGTCCGCTGGCCTGTGGCGCCGTGCGATGGTTTCAAACAGGCCAACAAGCCAGCACATGGGGCAGCCGCGCATCAACACCAGCGCACCCGCCAGAGGAAGCACCGCCCACAGGGGATGCACCTGGAAAACCAGGGCGGCACATGCGAGCAGGGCCAGCGCGCCTATCCCGCGCAACACATGCTGGGTGACCGAAGTGCTACAGAACACGGGCGCCTCCGGTGGATGCGGTGCCACCCATGGTGCCGCCCCGCGCACAGGCGGAAAGATTTCGTTGCGGAAAAAACATCAGGAGCTCCTTGTCGGTGGTTGATACCGGCAAAGAGGCCCGCATTCGGCAAAAGGATTCGGGTTTCCTCAAAGAAATTTGAACGGCGCCGTCACCAGAACGCCAATCCCTTCAGGTCAAACCTCAGATCAGGCGCTTGAGCAAGCCCATCACCTGGTCAAACCGTTTTCCATAAGGCGGATAAAACAGGTCTC
>NZ_JBFUCA010000125.1:0-9522 GCF_056405475.1 Polaromonas sp. P1_G4 | reverse complement strand
ATCACGGTGAAGGCGCCAGCCGCAGCCATTGAGTCCACGCCCGATGCCATCGAAGCCGCAGGCGCCAACTGGTACCCGCTGAAATTGCAGCGCGAACTGGATGACGCCATCCTCAACCTGCGCACCAACGAACTGGAAGTCGGCACCTGGGTCATCAAGACCACAGGCGATGCCGGCCAGGTGATCCGCATGGACGAAACGCTGGCCAAACTGAAAGACCACTGGCTGGTCAAGGAAACCACGGGTGCGCTGCGCCGCACCCTGGCCCGGCTGGACGTCACCAGCCGTTCGCTGATTGCGCTGGTCGATGCGGGTTCGTGCTTTGCCGGCACTTTCTACGAACTGGCTCTGGCCTGCGACCGCATCTACATGCTGGACTTGCCCGATTCACCAGACGCCGCGCCTGCGCTGCAACTGAGTCCGGCCAACTTCGGCTGGTTCCCCGCCGTCAATGGCCTGACGCGCCTGCAAACCCGATTCTGCGAAGACGATGCCACCATTGCACAGTTGCAAAAACTCGGCGACAGCCCGCTGCGCGCTGATCAGGCGCTGGCGCTGGGCCTTGTGACCTTGACGCCCGACGACATTGACTGGGAAGACGAGATCCGCATCATGCTGGAAGAGCGTGCTTCGCTCTCGCCCGACGCCATGACCGGCATGGAAGCCTCGTTGCGCTTCCCGGGGAAAGAGACGATGGAGACGCGCGTGTTTGGGCGGCTCTCGGCCTGGCAGAACTGGATTTTCATTCGTCCGAATGCGGTGGGTGAGGACGGTGCCTTGAAACTTTTCGGCACGGGCAAGAAAGCCAAGTTCGACTGGAAGAGGGTGTAACCCCCCGAAGCGCCTGCGGCGCCTCCCCCCAGGGGGCGCCACCTGCGGCCCGGCAAAGCCGGTTCCGCGCTGGCACTGGTACTGACATTGCTGCTGCCGCCTCGCAACTTATTTGATGGAAGAACGCCATGAGCTCAATAGATCTGCAAGCCCTCATCCCCAACAACGTCCACCTGGGCGAAAACCGCCAGCTCCAGCGCGCGCTGGAGCACTGGCAACCCGCCTTTCTGAACTGGTGGGACGAAATGGGTCCCAGCGACTTCAAGGCCAAGGAAGTCTATTTGCGCACTGCTGTCGGCGTGGATGCATCAGGCTGGGCCAGCTACGGCTACACGCCCATGCCCGATTACCGCTGGGGCATCTTTTTGGCTGACAAGGAAGAGGGTCGCAAGATTGGCTTTGGCGACCACATGGGTGAAGACGTCTGGCAGGACGTGCCCGGCGAATACCGCTCGACCTTCCGCCGTCTGATCGTGACGCAGGGCGACACCGAGCCGGCGTCTGTCGAGCAACAGCGCCTCTTGGGCCACACCGCGCCGTCGCTGTATGACCTGCGCAATCTTTTCCAGGTCAACGTCGAGGAAGGCCGACACCTCTGGGCCATGGTGTATTTGCTGCATGCGCACTTCGGCCGCGATGGCCGCGAAGAAGCGGAAGAGCTCTTGATGCGCCACAGCGGCGATGCCGACAAGCCGCGAATCCTGGGCACTTTCAACGAGCCCATGGACAACTGGCTGAGCTTTTTCATGTTCACCTACTTCACCGACCGCGACGGCAAGTTCCAGCTCAAGTCATTCGCAGAATCCGCCTTTGACCCGCTGGCGCGTACCACGCGCTTCATGCTGACCGAGGAAGCCCACCACATGTTCGTGGGCGAGACCGGGGTTGGCCGTGTCATCAAACGCACGCTGGAAGTGATGAAAGAGCTGGACACCGACGACGTCGCCACACTGCGCAAAGCCGGTGTAATCGACCTGCCCACGGTGCAGAAATTCATGAACTTCTGGTTCACGTCGTCGTTGGACCTGTTCGGCTCGGAAGCGTCGTCGAACGCCGCCAACTACTTCAGCAACGGCATCAAGGGCCGGCCGGACGAAGCCAAGTTCGCCGACCACGTGGAACTCGAAACCGAGATGAGCATCGTGGTGCCGAACGGGCAGGGCGGTCTCAAAAACGAGACGATCTCGACCCGCAACGGCATGAATGAGATCACGCGCCTCGAGTACGTCAAGGACTGCAATGTCGGCGTGACGCGCTGGAACATGGGCATCAAGCGCGCGGGTGTGGATTTTGAGTTGACCCTGCCGTCCACACGTTTTCGCCGCGCGGTCGGCGCCTGGGCCGGTAATTTCACCGACCCGCAGGGCAACCCGATCAGCGCCGCCGATTTCGAAGCGAAAAAAGACCAGTGGCTGCCCACGCCGGCCGATACGGCATTTGTCAAAAGCCTGATGAACCGAGTTACCGAACCCGGCAAGATGGCCGCCTGGATCGCGCCGCCGGACCGCGGTATCAACGCCAACCCCTTGGAGTACGAATACGTCAAATTGTGAATATGGCCCCCACGGTCGCTCACTTCGTGTAGTTCCCTGCCCCCCGAGGGGCCGCTGCGCCTGCGGTCTGGCAAAGCCAGTCCCGCGGCCCCGGCTTGATTTGACGTGACCGCTTCACCAGCCTCAGGCGATATTTGCGCCGCGTTCTTTGAGTAAGTCCCGCAGTAGCGAGCGATGGCAACGCGCCTCGTTTTCGCAATAGCAGCCCATGGCGAAATTCGCCTGGTGTGACAGCGCCGCCAGCAGGTCCAGGTTGCGGCTGGCATCGGGTTCGTTCATTTCAGCCCGGTATTTTTTGCTGAAGGCTGCCCAGTCCTTGTCGGAGTTAACCGACTGGCCCAACTTCATGGTTTCCACGCTGGGCGCGAGGCTGGGGTACCAGACGTCATACCAGTCCTGCGAGGCGAACTCGGTTTTCGGCACGCCGCGCGGCGGTCTTCGCACCGTGCCTATGCGCAAACCTTCGTTGGCACTTCGCGCCGTGCCCAGCCTGACGATCCTGATGGCCATTACGGTCTCCTTTTTGGCGAACGGTTCAAGAACCCTGTTCTGGAACGACTCAGGGCGCGGCGGCGGTGCCCGGCTCAGGGGACTCAACGCGCGACATCTCCCGTATCTGGCGCGCGATCTCATCTTCGGCCATTGGCGCTTTCTCAGAAGCCACAGGGGCCGGCGTGTCCAGCCAATGCACCGCGGCCGGAAAGGCGAACACCACCACCGTGAGCGCCACCTGCACCAGCAGCATGGGCCATAGCGCGCCCAACAGGCGCCGGCTCGAAACGGCCGGCAGGCCCGAGCGGGCCCGGGCCATCAGCACGGCATAGCCCATGGGCGGTATCAGGAAACTCAGCTGCAGCACCAGCAGCAGCAACACTGCCGCCTGCTGGGCATCGCCCAGCCGCGCGATCAGCGCCGGCGCGACGATGGGCACGATGACAAAAATCATTTCGAACGCATCCAGCACCCAGGCGCACGAGGCCACCAGCAGCAGTACCAGGGCCGCCGTCACGCCCGGCGGTAGCGTGGAGCCCAGCAGCAGGCCGTTGAGCCAGCGGTCGGTGCCGAACACCCGGAAGACCAGGCTGAAGGTAGTGGCACCCACCAGGAGTGCAAACAGGGCACCGCTGAGCTTGAGCGTGTCGGCCAGCACCGCTTGCCAGCCTGCCGCCGAAATCGAGCGGCCCGCGAGGGCGGCTGCGACCAGCAGCATGGCACCCGTGGCCGCCGCTTCCACCGCATAGAGCTTGCCGGTAAAGACGCCGGCCAACAGCAGCACGATGGTGCCGCCCGCGAGCAGGGCGACTGCCACCTGCGCACGGCTGAGCGGGGTGTGCTGCGGCTTTTCCTGAAGCTTTCGCGCCTGGCGCCAGGCCACTAGGGCCCAGAGCGCCAGTACGCACAGGGCGGGCAACAGCGCGGCATGCATCACGTCCTGGGTGTTGATGATGCGCTGGCCGGCCTGCAGGTAGCCCGGCAGCCGGCTGGCTTCCAGGTGCGCCAGCATCATGGCATCGCCCAGCAGCAGCAAGACCAGAGAAGGCGGCACTACCACGCCTATGGTGGCGGCCACACTGATGATGGAGATGGCCTGCGCGGTGTCCAGGTGCGCCATGCGCGGTGCTATCAGGCGCGAAAGCAGGGCCGAACTGGAAGCGACCGAGCCGTTCATGGGCGCGATAAGGGCGCCGACACCCAGGGCCGAGAGGGCGTGCGCGCCGGCCAGGGGCCGGAACAGCCGCAGCAAGGCGGAGAACAGGGCGTCGGCCACTGTCAGGCGCTGCAGCAACACGCCCATGAAGACATACAGCGGCATAGCCTGCAGCAAATCGTTTTCCAGCAGGCCCAGTGTTCGCACGGGCAGGGCCTGCAAGATCTGGAGGTCAAAAGCGCCTGCGGCCAGGCCCAACGTGGCGAATAAGCTGGAGACGCCGATCAGCAAGGCCCAGACCGGCAGGCCGGTGGCGAGAATCAGCACGCCCAGGAGCAGAAGCATCCACAAGCCCGCGAGGGGGCCGGTGAAACTCATGGCGAGCCCGGCGCGCGGCCGTGCGGCAGGAGTTCGAGCAGGCCTTCCGCCAGCACCAGCAAGAGCATCAACACCATCGCGATCTTGATCACGAAGTAACCCGGGCTGAGTGTTTCACCGAACCGTTCGAAAGTAGCCACGGAAGCCACCAGTAGTGGCCAGCCGGCCCAGAGCATGAACAGCGCCCAGGGCGCGATGCAGACCAGCAGCGCCCAGGAATGCCAGCGCGGGCGGGGTGCGCCGGAAGGGTGCGGCTGCAGGGAAGCGAGGTGGGTATGGCTTCTGGAGGCCGCGGTCACGGCTACAGCCACGTACAGTGCGAATAGCACTTGCGCCGCATCATTGGCCTGGCGTGAGTAGGCCTGGACGAGTTCGCGCAGCGGCCATTGGGCCAGCAGCAGTGCCGCCAGCGGTAGCACCAGCAGCCCGAATACTGCTGTCATGCGTGTCAGACCCTTGTCGATCCAGGACACGGCCCCGGCGGCGGCCCGCATCATCATGCGGCGGCAAGGCTGCTGCCAGCCTTCCCCTCGGGCCGGTGCGGATCAGGCTGGGCAACGAGGCGAAGTTTCATTGGGTAATCCAGTGAATGGAAAAAATGAGGAGGGGTGCGGGAAAGTGTAGCGGGTTCAGGCTATAATATTTGACTAGTCGGAGTGTGGCRCAGTCTGGTAGCGCACCTGGTTTGGGACCAGGGGGTCCAAGGTTCGAATCCTTGTACTCCGACCAAAAATTCCCAGCAAAAAGCCCACTTATGTGGGCTTTTTCACGCCTGTCTGTTGGGGCGCCTCGCCAGTTCGGCCTTGGCAGCCCTCAGTCTCGCCAACGGCGGCGTTTTCAGGGCTTGAGTAACGACCCAAAGTTGGATGTGCGCCAGTATTCGCGCACCTGTTCCAGTTTTTCCTGAAAATCCCGAAAGTGCAGCGGCTTGCGCACGTAGCTGTTAAGCCCGCCCTGGAGCTCTTTCACCACCGGGGAGTATTTGGATTCGGACGTCAGGAGGATGACGGGTACAAAGAAGGTGCGGGGGTCGGCCCGCATGCGCTGCATGACTTCCAGCCCGCTGAGGCCGGGCAAATTCAGGTCCAGCATGACGAGTTCGGGCGGATGGTCGTTGGGCCGGTTGCTGTAAGCACCTTCGCAGAAAAGGTATTCCAGGGCTTCCGTGCCGTCGCGGGCAACGATGATTTCATGGTCCGCACCGTTTTCCTGCAATGTCACCGTGGTGAGCTCTACATGGGCAGGGTTGTCTTCCACCAGCAGCAGGATTGGTCGGGTCATGTGCGTGCCTTTGCGTTTCTTTCGTGTAGACAATATACCCCTGACAGGGAGCCAGCCATAGGTGAGTCATTGCGGTGTGTGAGAACCACAACAAACCGCCGTGTCCGAATCACTGCGTGCCGGACATGTCCGACCCTGTTGCCCGGGGTATCCGGCAGGCGTTTGAAGGTATGATTCGCGACGAACTGAATCCTGCAGTTCGCACGTTTGCGGCTCCGCCGCGCTGACACACATACAGACTGCCCGTAGCTCAGTTGGATAGAGCATCAGCCTTCTAAGCTGAGGGTCGGGGGTTCGATCCCCTCCGGGCAGGCCAATCGACCGCTTCAAGCTACTGCGGACCCGTGATCAAAGCCAATACGTTCCTCGCGATCCTCACGTACCCGAAGGTACGTTCCGGTCGCTGCGGTACGGTTTGGCTTTGCTGACGGGTCCTCGCTACGCTTGCTATCGGCCGATTTTCTTGTCTGGGCGTCAGCTCGATGCGCTTTTATCCTTACTTACCGCTCCGGCTCTTCCGGTGCGGCTCGGGCTTGCTGACGCGTTCTCGCTACGCGATCTGATCCCAAATCGGGGGACAACGCTCCTGGTATCGGATCGCCGCCGGACTCAACGTTTTTCGTACTGCGTCTTGCCAAACAGGATTTCCCGCGCCTTGTCGTCGGTGATGGGCCTGCGCAGATCGGCCAGTACCTTGACGCCACGCTGCACGGCGGGGCGGTCGCTGATCAGGTCAAACCATTTCTTGAGGTGAGGGTAGTCGGCCCAGTCGATGCCGTGGTTTTGCCAATTGCGCAGCCAGGGGAAGATGGCGATGTCGGCGATGGTGTATTCATCGCAGGCGATGAACTTGTGGGTGGAAAGCTGCTTGTCCATCACGCCGTAAAGCCGCTTCGTTTCATTCGTGTAGCGGTTGATGGCGTAGTCGATTTTCTCGGGCGCGTACTGCCGGAAATGGTGGGTTTGCCCGATCATGGGGCCGACGCCGCCCATCTGGAACATCAGCCACTGCAGCACCTGGAATTTGAGGCGGTCGCTTTTTGGCAAAAACTGGCCGGTTTTTGCGGCCAGGTACAGCAGGATGGCGCCGGATTCAAACACCGGGATCGGCTTGCCGTCGGGGCCGACCGGGTCAACCAGCGCAGGAATCTTGTTATTCGGGCTGATAGCCAGAAATTCGGGCTTGAACTGGTCGCCGGTGCCGATATTGACTGGAATCGCTTGCCAGTCCCGGTCCAGCTGCAGCCCGCATTCTTCCAGCATGATGTGGACCTTGTGGCCGTTCGGTGTGGGCCAGGAGTAAACATTGATCATTGGCGCTTCCTTGGACTAACATGAGGTTGCTGCACTTTAAGAGAAAAGCCAAAACCATGTTTGAGCGGTTGAAGAAAGTCTTTGTCGGGGGTAAGGGGGATGCGGGCGACGCCGGCGCCTCCGACGATGCCGTGTCCGAGTGGGCCGGTACCCGCGGCTTTTCTTATACCGGCCTGGGGGAAGGCAAGGGTTTTGCCCTGAAAGGTTCCGTGAGTGGCAAACCCTGGAAGATGGAGCGTGGCCGGGCCTCGCGCGACTACATCCGCGGCGAAGAACTCCGCGCCCGCGGTGAGATCAAGGTCAACGACGACGTCACGGTGCTGGTCATGAACCGGGCACTGAAGGATTCACTTGAAAAACGTGCTTACCAGGCCTATACCGACACCCTGCAGACCACCGCAGACCTGAGCATGCCGGAAGAGGTGCGCTGGCTGGCCATGTATTCGGAAGTAGGTTGGGAAAGCCTGCCCAAGCCGTTCTGGCAGCGCTACGCAGTCATGGCAGACCAGCGTGTGCATGCGCAGGCCTGGCTGGACACCCACCTGGTCGACTTGCTGATGAACTGGCCGGAGCCATCACCAGATGCGCAAGTGCCTTTTATCCTGATGATTCTGCGCGGCAAGGCTTACCTGCGCATGCAATACACCCCCGCCGACATGCCGACGCTGGAACATGCGGCCCAGATCTTCACGAGCGCCTGCGAATCGGCCATTGCAGGCCTGTCCAACGACATCACGCTCTGATCGCATTGCCATTTTCAGGGTGAAATTGGCACTTTAGCCGTATGGGGTGAGCGCGAGTAGCTATTGATTTAATAGCAAAATTTGAGCGTATCAGCCGCCACGCGTTATGGGCATCTCGATTTCGCCGGGCATCAGCAAGTGCTTGGCCAGCTCAAGCTTGGCCAGAGAAGCTCGATGCACCTCGTCCGGGCCGTCGGCCAGGCGCAGGGTGCGCTGGCTGGCGTAGGCATAGGCCAGCGGGAAGTCGTCCGACACACCGCCTCCGCCGTGGGCCTGGATGGCCCAGTCGATGATCTGGCAGGCCATGTTGGGCGCCACCACCTTGATCATGGCGATCTCGGCCTTGGCAACCTTATTCCCAACGGTGTCCATCATGTAGGCCGCCTTGAGCGTCAGCAGGCGGGCCTGCTCGATCATGCAGCGGGCTTCGGCAATGYGCTCGTGCCAGACCGACTGGCTTGCGATCGGTTTGCCGAAAGCCACGCGGGTATTGAGGCGCTTGCACATCAGCTCCAGCGCGCGCTCGGCAATGCCGATGCTGCGCATGCAGTGGTGAATGCGTCCGGGCCCGAGGCGCCCCTGGGCAATTTCGAAACCACGGCCTTCGCCCAGCATCAAATTGGCGGCGGGCACGCGCACATTCGTCAGGCGCACTTCCATGTGGCCGTGCGGGGCGTCGTCGTAGCCGAAGACCGACAGCGGGCGGATGACCTCGATGCCGGGCGTGTTGGCGGGCACCAGGATCATGGACTGCTGTTCGTGGCGGCCGGCGTCGGGGTTGGTTTTACCCATGACGATGTAGATGGCACAGCGCGGATCGCCCGCGCCGGATGACCACCACTTGAGGMCGTTGAGGACGTAGTCGTCGCCGTCGCGCTCGATGCGGCACTGGATGTTGGTGGCGTCGGACGAAGCGACTTCCGGCTCGGTCATCAGGAAGGCAGAACGGATCTCGCCCTTGAGCAGCGGATCCAGCCACTGGTCCTTGTTGGCTTCGGAGCCGTAGCGGGCGATGGTTTCCATGTTGCCGGTGTCGGGCGCCGAGCAATTGAACACCTCGGCCGCAAAGGGCACGCGGCCCATGATTTCGCACAGCGGCGCGTATTCGAGGTTGGACAGACCTTCAGGGGCGCGCGGCGAGTGCGGCAAAAACAGGTTCCACAGGCCGGCGGCACGCGCCTTGGGTTTGAGCTCCTCGACCAGCCTGGTCGGGATCCAGGCATTGCCCTTGGCGCGGTTCTCGGCGATTTCGCGGAAAAAGCGGGCCTCATTGGGGTAAACATGCTCGTCCATGAACTTGAGCAGGCGCGCCCGCAGTTCCTGTACTTTGGGGGTGTAGTTGAAGTCCATGAAATCTCCAGAAAGATGTGAGGCGATGTTGTTATGAGACAGCGGTCGTTCAGCCCTGGCTTTTCAGGGCAAAGCCCCAGGCCATCCTGGCCAGCAGCGGCGCGCCGGCGGCCGAGCTGACGGCCTGGGCGCTGGAAGCCGTGCCGGCCTCGACGCGCTTGGCAATGCCTTGCAGAATGGCCGCGATGCGAAACAGGTTGTAGGCCATGTAGAAGTTCCAGTCGACCTTGAGCGCCTCGGGTGTGGTCAGCCCGGTGCGCTCGCAGTAAAGGCGTATGTAGTCGGATTCGGTGGGAATGCCCAGGCTGACCACGTCCAGCCCGCCAATGCCGCGGAAAGCGCCCGGCGGAATGTGCCAGGCCATGCAGTGGTAGCTGAAGTCGGCCAGTGGATGGCCCAGGGTGGAGAGCTCCCAGTCAAGCAC
>NZ_JBFUCA010000124.1:0-9579 GCF_056405475.1 Polaromonas sp. P1_G4 | reverse complement strand
CACGGTGCCGCGTTTCATCGAGTCTTCGACATTGCGCACGATCAGTTCGGCGCCCAGCTCTTTGGCGCGCAGGTCGCGAAAGTCGGTCACTTCATGGAAGTTGTGACCGGTGTCGATCATCAGAAGCGGGTAGGGAATGCGACCCACGCCGAACGCTTTCTCGGCGCACTTGAGCATCACCAACGAATCCTTGCCGCCCGAAAACAGCAGGGCCGGGCGCTCAAAGGCGGCGGCGACTTCACGCAGGATGAAGATGGTTTCTTCTTCCAGCGCGTCGAGGTGGGAGTTGGACAGCCGCGCGATGGAGGTCGCCGGGTCGGCTGGCAGCAGGTGGGATGGGGTGCGGGCGTTCATAGGTCAGTCAGTGCGCAAGGTGCAGGCCGCATTCGCGGTTGTCTTCGCCCTTGGTGGGGTCCACATAGTCAAAGTTGTTGGGCAGGCCGTTGATCTCACAGTACTGGTAAAGGTCCTTGGACGACCAGTGCAGGAGCGGCGCGACCTTGATCAGGCCGTCGGGGTTGACGCTGACCGGATCCATCTGGGCGCGTACCGCGGTGTCGGTGGCGCGCAAGGCCGTGAACCAGACCTGGGGCGCGGTTTCACGCAGAGCGCGGGCAAAGGGCTCGAGTTTCACCTCCTCAGTGAAGGCCGCATGGCGTGGATCGTCCAGCGCCGGGGTCGGACCCTCCACCGCCTCGCGGTGTGCACGGGAGCGGCGCGGCAGGTAAATATGCAGGTCCAGCTTGAGCAGCCTGGTCACTTCGTCGGCAAAGCGGTAGGTGGCCTCGGTGTTGTAGCCGTTGTCCATCCAGACCACGGGAACGCGGGAATTGGCGCGCGTCACCATGTGCAGTATCACCRCCTCGAAGGGACGGAAATTGGTGGTGACGATGGCGGGCCGGCCCAGTCCCACGGCCCAGCCCACCAGGCCCTGTGCGTTGTGGCCGAGTTCTGCGTTGATCTTTGCAAGGTCGAGGCTCATGGTGTTCAGGCGCAAGCCGCCTCCTTGAAGTGGGGTTGCACGTCCACCGCGTCGCCCTGGTATTTGCCTGCGCTGTAACCGGGGTAGGACGCCAGCACGCGCTGGGCCACGGCCATGTCCTGGTCGGCGCGCAGCACGGCGGTGTCAAAACCGCTGCGCTCCATCTGCGCCAGCTGGTCCACCAGTACGTCGCCGGTGGCGCGGATTTCACCCTTGAATTCGCGGCGGCGGCGCAGCAGGAAGGCCTGGCTGTAGGCGCGGCCGTCGGTGAACTTCGGGAAGTTCAGGTCAATGCGAGAGATGCCGTCGAGTGAGACCTCGAAGGGATCGGCGTCGTTCGCAAGGACCAGGGTACCGGGCTGTTCCGCGCCGCTTTGTTCGCTGAAAGGCAGTAATTTCATGGTCAGTCCTTTCAGTGCGCGACGGTGWTGGGGGCAAAGCGCGCAGCCTTGGCGGCGGCCTTGTACGGTTCAATGCCGACGCGACGGAAAGTCGCAATGAACGTTTCGCCGTCCTCGCGCAGCTGGCGATAGGTGTCCAGCACCGCTTCAATGACTTCGGGCACTTCGGCGCCGGTAAACGAAGGGCCGACCACCTTGCCGGGCACCGAGGCACCGCTCAGCGTGGAACCATCGGAGCCGCCCAGCGAGACCTGGTACCACTCCAGGCCATCCTTGTCCACACCCAGGATGCCGATGTGGCCGCTGTGATGATGGCCGCAGGAGTTGATGCAGCCGCTGATGTGCAGGTCAATCTCGCCCAGGTCGTGCAGCTCGTCCATGTCCTGGTAGCGCTCGGTGATGGCTTCGGCGATCGGGATGGAGCGCGCATTGGCCAGCGAGCAGAAGTCGCCACCGGGGCAGGCGATCATGTCGGTCAGCAGGTGGATGTTGGGCTTGGCAAAACCGGCCTTGCGGGCGGCACGCCAGAGCTCGGGCAGCTCGTCGCAGCGAACCCAGGGCAGCAGCAGGTTCTGGTCGTGCGTCACACGCACTTCACCGGCGCTGAACTGGTCGGCCAGGTCAGCCGCGATGTCCAACTGGTCGGCCGTCGCGTCGCCGGGCGCCTGGCCCAGGCGCTTGAACGACAGCGTCACGGCGCGCAGGTCGGGGTTCTGGTGCGGGGCCACATTGCGCTGCAGCCAGCGGCCGAACTCCACGTCGTCTTCGGCGGCGGCGCGCAGGATGTTGGCAATTTTTGTATCGGCGCTCTTGCGGTCGCAATTGAGCGCGGGCGGCACAAAGCAGGCTGTCACCCGGTCGAGTTCTTCCTGCGTGATGGTGTGCGGCGCGCCGTCGTGTTCCAGAATCTGCTTGTATTCGGCCTCGACGTCGTCGATGTAGCGCTGGCCTTCGGCCTTCACCAGAATCTTGATACGGGCCTTGTAGATGTTGTCGCGGCGGCCATAGCGGTTGTACACACGTACCACGGCTTCCAGGTAATTCATGATCTGGTTCCAGGGCAGGAACTCGCGGATCACGGTGCCGATCACCGGCGTGCGGCCCATACCGCCACCCACCAGCACCTTGAAGCCCAGTTCGCCTTCGGCATTGCGGATCAAATGGAGGCCGACATCGTGCCAGGCCGTGGCGGCGCGGTCTTCGCGGGCGCCGCTGATCGCGATCTTGAACTTGCGCGGCAGGAAGGCGAACTCGGGGTGCAGCGTGCTCCACTGGCGCAGGATTTCGCCGAAGGGACGCGGGTCGGCGATCTCGTCAACGGCGATGCCGGCGCGTTCGTCGCTGGTGATGTTGCGGATGCAATTACCGCTGGTCTGGATGCCGTGCATGGCGACGCTGGCCAGCAGGTCCATCACCTCGGCCGACTTGTCGAGCGGAATCCAGTTGTATTGCACGTTCTGGCGCGTCGTGAAGTGGGCGTAGCCGGTGGTCAGCTTGGAGCTGACCGACAGGCCGTTTTTCAGATTGACGGGGCCGAGCTTGTCCTGCTTGGCTTGGGCTTCATTGAACAGCGCGGCGTTGGGCTGGTCGTATTCGCGGGCGATTTTGGCCAGCACGCGCATCTGCGCGCTCGACAGCTCGCCATAAGGCACGGCCACGCGCAGCATGGGCGCATAGCGCTGTACATACCAGCCGTTTTGCAGGCGCAGCGGGCGAAATTCGTCTTCAGGCAACTGGCCTGCCTGCCAGCGGGTCAGCTGGTCACGGTACTGGTTGGCGCGGGCCTTGACAAACTCGCGGTCAAATTCTGTGTATTGGTACATGGCTGTCGGGATTCAAACGTCGTGGGATTTTTATAAGGAGAGGGTCAGATCGAAATCAGCTTCACGCCGGCATAGGCCAGCAGCACGGACAAAAGCGAACGGATCACGCGGTCAGGCGTTTTGTGCACCAGGTGCGAACCCAGCCAGATGCCGGGCAGCGAGCCGGCGAGCAGCTTGATGAGCAGCGGCCAGTCGACCGAACCGATGGAGGCATGACCCAGGCCCGCCACCAGCGTCAGGGGCACGGCGTGGGCAATGTCGGCCGCCACGATGCGCGGCAGCGGCAGGGTGGGGTAGAGCAGCATCAGCACGATCACGCCGATGGCACCCGCGCCGACTGACGTCAAAGTGACCAGCGTGCCGATGACCGCGCCAAACAGCAGCGGCAGCGACCAGTGGCGCGCACGCGTGGCCTGGCCTATGAGTTCGGGCGCGATGGTGGTAGGGGCGGCCTTGCCGCGCAGCACCTTGTAGGCCGTGGCGCCAGCCGTCAGCAGTAACGCCAGGCCGAGGGTGGTGGTCATGATGGCTTGCGTAGCCGGGTTGGCCGGGCCCATGCGCTGCAACATATAAAGGGTGGCCAGGGCCGCCGGAATGCTGCCGGCTGCTGTTTGCCCGACGATTTTCCAGTCCACCACCCGGGCGCGGGCCAGGCTGACGGTCCCGCCCATCTTGGTAAAGGCCGCAAACAGCAGGTCGGTGCCGATGGCAAGGTGCGGTTTGATGCCGAAAAAGAAGATCAGCAGCGGCGTCATCAGCGAGCCGCCGCCCACCCCTGTCAAACCCACAACCAGGCCGACGGCAAAACCAGCAAATACAAAGGCAAATTCATGCATAGCGGGAAAATGTAAGTGCCCGACTTATAAAAACAAACTACACATTTGTTCTGCCGTTATGCAGATAAGCTTATTCGCCAATAAATATGCGGGTTTCGGGCGGTTTTTTCGTGCCAGCGGCATAAGGCTTGCGTTGAGGCTGACCATTCACCAACCGACCCGTCACAAAGCGCTGGTACAGTCCCTGCTCTTTCGGATGAGCCGCCCTGTTTTGGGCTTGCCAAATTAACCGAATTGCCCATTTTTGGAGAAAACCCGTGAAATTGATGAAGTCCGTCCTGATGGGTGGTTTGTTTCTGGCCTGCGCCACGGCGGTGACGCTCGCCCAGGGCAGCCCGAAACCTCCCATCAAGATCGGCGAAATCAACAGCTACTCCGCCATTCCCCAGTTCGCCCAGCCTTACCGGCAAGGCTGGCAGCTTGCGGTCGAGGAAATCAATGTGGCCGGCGGCCTGCTGGGCCGCAAGATCGAAGTCATCTCGCGCGATGACGCCGGCAAACCCGAGGAAGCCCTGCGACAGGCCGTCGAGCTGACCTCAAAAGAAAGGGTGGATGTGCTGGCGGGCGGGTTTTACTCCAGCGTCGGGCTGGCGCTGGCCGGCCATGCCCAGGCGAGCCGACGGGTGTTTATCGCCAGCGAGTCGCTGGCCGACGCCATCGTCTGGGAACAGGGCAACCGCTACACCTTCCGCCTGCGGCCCAGTACTTATATGCAGGCAGCCATGCTGGTCGAAGAGGCATCCAGGTTGCCGGCCAAACGCTGGGCCACGATTGCCCCCAATTACGAATACGGCCAGAGCGCGGTCACTGTGTTCAAGGAGCTGCTGAAAGCCAGGCGACCGGACGTCGAGTTTGTGAGTTACCAGTGGCCGGCGCTGGGCAAGATAGAAGCCGGCCCGACGCTGCAGACGGCCATGCAGGCAAAACCTGAGGCGATTTTCAACGCGACTTTCGGGGCCGACCTGACCCGGCTGGTCCGTGAGGGCAACCAGCGCGGCATTTTTCCCCGCATACCAGTGGTGTCCATGCTTTCGGGGGAGCCCGAGTACCTGGAGACGCTGAAAGACGACACGCCGAAAGGCTGGATCGTCACCGGCTACCCCTGGGACCAGATCGACTCCCGGGAACACGCCAGCTTCGCGGCCAACTACTATCGCCGCTTCAACGAATACCCCAAAGTCGGCTCGGCGGTGGGCTACGCCACCATGCAGGCGATTTTTGCCGCCATCCGCAGGGCCAATTCCACCGACAACGAAAAGCTGGTGGTGGCGCTGCGCGGACTGAAGTTTTCCACGCCTTTCGGCCCCGCCGAATTCCGCGCCATTGACCACCAGTCCACCATGGGCGCCTACGTGGGCAGGCTGGATCTGCGCGGCCACAAGGGCACCATGGTGCAATGGCGCTATGCCGACGGCAAGGCCTATTTGCCAAGCGATGCGTATGTMAAGGCCCGCCGGCCTGCCGCGGCCATGAAGTGACGTTTTGACAACGCAGGCGCTGAATTCCTTGAAGCCTCCCCGGTGATCCCCCCATAATCGGGCGCAATGACGAATACGGGTGGTGAGGCTGTCAAGCGGGTTTTTGTAAAAGTGTTCGGGTTTGATGACGTTGAGCGTCATGCCCTGAACGCAGTGTTTCGCATTTCCGAAACACGATCCATCGCCTACACCCCCTGGACGCCCGACGCGCCCGAAGAGGCCTTGATGGCGTTGATTGACGGCGACAGCTGGGAAGCTGCGCTGGAGCTGGCCAACCCCGCGAATGACGACTTCACCCTGATCTGGATCGGCGACAACCCGCCGGCCAGGGCGCGTCTGGTGATCCCGCGCCCGCTGCAGTGGACCGCCGTGATTGACGGTATGGACGAATTGCTGGCCGCTGAACGGCGGCAGGCCGCGCAGGCCCTGCAGCCGGGCAAAGCACATGGTGAGAAGGGCCTGGATCTCGACCTGCTGTCCGAATCCACTGCGCTGCTGGACCTCGATCTCGACTTTGATTCGCAGGCGCCTACCGCGCCGGCGCCGCTGGAAGCCCCGGAGCCCCTGCCGGAGCGCCCTCAGGTGTTGGTGGTGGATGCTGACCGCGACGCGCGTCTTTACCTGCGTGCCAGGCTGGCCATGGCCGGTTTCGTGAAGATAGACGAGGCGACCACCGGCACCGAAGCGCTCAAGCTGATTGACACGCATCTTTACAAGCTGGTGATTCTCGACATGGAGCTCCCCGACATTGAGTCCTGGGAAATGGTCAAGCGAGTGGAGGCATCGCGCCCTGCCATCGCCTACCTGATCCTGACCGGCAACCGTCTCTCCCCGCTGGACACCGTGCGCGGATGGTTCGGCGGCGCGCGCGGCAGCCTGCGCAAACCGCTGCACCCCGGAAAGCTCAAACGCCTGCTGCGCAGCGTGGAGTGAAGGCGCTCACTACGCCTTGAATGCTATCTATTTGATAGCTGCTTGCGCCCGTTCCCCTTGGTTTCAGCCCTGTTTTGCTTAAGAATCTCAGGTGTTGACGATCGGTGCGGGCGCCGCATGCTGCGGCACCAGCGCCTCCGCCAGCCGCTGTTCAATCGGCAAAGGTTCGGCGTGCAGCTTCGCCGCCAGCAATTCCCCGCAAAGCGCGGCAAACGTCAGCCCGCGCGACCCCATGCCGCTGCACACCCACAGGCCCGGGCTTTCTTCCAGCGGACCCAAAGCGGGTAAACGGGTGGGTGTAGCGCAGCGCACACCCGCCCAGGACTGAACCTTCCCTGGCTCAAACTGTGCGGCCAGTGCACGGGCGGTTTGCGGCAGCAGGGTTTGCAGCCGGCTGAGATTGTGCTGGTCGTCCTCGGGCCGTGTTTCGGCCTGGGTGTTGTCGCGTTCAAAGCTGGAGCCCATGACCCAGGCCACGCCGCCGGCCTTGCTGGGCAGGGGCACCGCGGGCACCAGGCTGCCATGGCCGTTCACGGGAAAGGGCGGCAGTGCGCCGACCGCGCCGGGCTCGTGCAGGCCCCAGCTCACCTGGCCCCGGATGGCCTGCAATGCCAGTTCGCCAGCCTTGTCCGTACCGGCGCCGGCTGCCAGTTCCAGGCTGGCATAACCGGCAGCTAGCACCACGAGTTCGGCGCGAGCCAACTCCCGGCCCTGCGCATCCAGAACCTGCCATTGGCCCGAGGCCTGGTTCAGGCGGTTCACTATTGATCGGCCGTGCGATTGCACACCCGGCCCCGCCAGCCAGGCGTCGACCAGGGCGGCCGGCCGGATCCAGCCGGCCCGCGCATGCCACAGCGCGGGCGTATCCGGCGGCAGGCCGCATTGMCTGAGCTTGTCGGCGTCGGCTGGCCCTGTCCAGTCGCTAGCGGCGTCGACCCAGTCTGTTTGCCACGCCTCGGGCCGTTTGCGCGGGTGCTCCACCGCGTGCTCCAGCACGCCGGTGCGGCCCCAGTCACCGGCCTGCAGCAAGGCCTCAGCTTGCTGTAGCGTGGCACGAATGCCATGGCGCGACAGGCGCGAGAGCGGGTTGTCGTCGGGCGAGACATGCGGCGCCAGCAAGCCGGCGGGCAGGCCGGACGCCCCGGTGGCGGGCTCTTCGGCAGCATCCAGCACCACGACCTGCCAGCCGCGGCGCGCCAGGCTGGCCGCCACGGCCGCGCCGGCCAGGCCAGAGCCAATCACCACGCAGCGGGCAGGTGGCCGGCGTGTGGGCGAGGGATGTGTTTTTTTCGGCTCCCACGCCGGGTTGAACTCACCCTGCAGGTTGTCGCGCTTGGGCGGAATGCCCGGTACCTTGTTCACCACAAATCCGCATTGCGCCAAGGCGTCGCGCACGCTGCGCGCAATTGTCCAGGTGGCTATACGCGTGCCGCGCCGGCAGCAGCGGGCTACCGCCTTGAAGGTGTGCACGTCCCAGATGTCCGGGTTGCGCTGCGGGCTGAAGCCGTCCAGGTAGACCGAATCTGCCTCAAACGACTGCTCGCGCAGCATGGCCTTGGCGTCGCCGATGCACAGCGTCAGCAAGACCTGGCCGCCTTCAAACACCAGCCGGTGAAAGCCCGGCAGCAGCCCCCATRGCTGGCGCTGCAACTGTTCGGCGAAAGGCAGCAATTCAGGATGGGTCCTGGCGCTGCGCAGCACATCTTCGGCGCTCGCCGGAAAGGCTTCAGTCGAGACGAAATGCAGCAGGCCAGGGCGCTTCGGGTCGGCCTTCCAGGCGGCCCAGGTCACCAGGAAATTCAGGCCCAGGCCGAAGCCGGTTTCAAGAACAGTCCATTGCGGCTGACCGGCCCAGGCCCCAGGCAGGCCGCAGCCCTTGAGGAAGACTTCTTTAGCCTGATCCAGCCCGCCCAGCTCGCTACGGTAGCGGTCGCCAAAGCGCGGGCTGTAGGGGCTGCCGCCGGCGGTGCCGTCGTCCAGCCACTCAATGCGCTCGGGCATGCGGTCAGGTCAGGGCGTGGGTGTCGTGGGTGGGACGTAGCCTTGCACTGCGTCGGCGCCGTCGCCGAAGAAATGTTTTTCCATCTGCCGTGCCAGGTACTGGCGGGCGCGGGCGTCGGCCAGGTTCAGGCGGTTTTCATTGACCAGCATGGTTTGCTGCTTCATCCACTCCGCCCAGGCTTCCTTGCTGACTTCTTCCCAAAGGCGCTTTCCTAGCGGGCCGGGGTAGGGCGGGAAGTCCAGGCCTTCGGCTTCTTTGCCGAGTTTGATGCATTTGACGAGGCGTGCCATGGGGTAGTTCTTTAGTAGGGCTAAGTTGTAGCTGAGATGTCTAAGGATGTTTGTGGAATAAAGAACTGATTTTTTATTCGTTCCAGTTTCTAAGGTCTGCTTCCAGAATCCATTTTGTTCGCATTTACACGCAATTTTTTGGAAAAGAGAGCAACCATGACTTCACGCCGCAACTTTATCAATGTTTCCGCCCGCACTGCCGTGGCGGCCGGTTTGGGTTTGACGCTGGCAGGGTCACTGCTGACCGCCCAGGCCCAGCAAGCGCCCGTCACGCTGCTCAACGTCTCGTATGACCCAACCCGTGAGCTTTATGTCGAATACAACGCGGCCTTCAGCAAATACTGGAAAGCCAAGACCGGCCAGGATGTGACGATCAAGCAGTCGCACGGCGGCTCCGGCAAGCAGGCCCGCTCCATCATTGACGGCCTGGACGCCGACGTGGCCACGCTGGCCCTGGCCGGCGACACCGACGCGTTGGTCAAAAACGGCGGCTGGTTGTCGGCCGACTGGCAAAAGAAGCTGCCGCACAACTCGTCGCCCTACACCTCCACCATCGTGCTGGCCGTGCGCCAGGGCAATCCCAAAGGCATCAAGGACTGGGATGACCTGATCAAGCCCGGCATCAACGTGATCACGCCCAACCCTAAAACCTCGGGCGGCGCCCGCTGGAACTACCTGGCCGCCTGGGAATTCGCCAAGCGCAAATACGGCAGCGACGCCAAGGCCAAGGAGTTTGTCGCCAAGCTCTATGGCAACGTTTCGGTGCTGGACACCGGCGCCCGCGGCTCCACCATCACCTTCGCCCAGCGTGCCCAGGGCGACGTGCTGATCGCC
>NZ_JBFUCA010000123.1:0-9632 GCF_056405475.1 Polaromonas sp. P1_G4 | reverse complement strand
CCTTTGAATTCGCCGCCGCGACCGAAGCCAACGCCAACCAGGGCGGGCTGTTCGACATGTCCGACTCGCACGCGGCCAGCACCCAGGAGCCGGCGCTGGTCGAGGCCATGCCTTTCGGTGTGAAGGCGCGGCTGGTACTGGAAAAAACGGCGATCGGGTTTTACCTCTCAGGGCACCTGTTTGACGAGGTCGAAACCGAAGTGCGCCAGTTCGCCAAACGCAAGATCGAGGACCTGATCGATTCGCGCGAACCTCAGCTTCTGGCTGCCATTCTGAGCGACCTGCGCGTTATCAACGGCAACCGCGGCAAGCTGATCATTTTCAAGCTCGACGACAAGACCGACGTGCTTGAAGCCTCGGTGGACGAAACGACCTTCAACGCCAACCGCAACCTGCTCAAGGACGACGAACTGGTGATCGTGCAGGGCACGCTGCAGGGCGCGTCGGAGCGCTTCGGCCGCCGCTTCAAGGTCACGCAGGTCTGGGACCTGGAAACTGCCCGCTGCAAATTTGGCAAGTACCTGCGAGTGGCGGTCAATGGCACCACGCCGGATATTTCACGGCTGGTCAGGGACTTCCCGCCGCGCCGCGAGATGTCAGACCAGGGAGAGCTAAGCCGCGGCTTGCCGGTGCGCTTGAGCCTCAGGCGCCAAGGCGAGGCGGGCGGCGTGGCAGCGGAGCTTCATCTGGGGGAGGCAGCCAAATTCTTCCCGACCGATGCCGCACTGGCCAGCTGGATGGCGCAGGCCGACAAGGGGCTGGTGCAGATTGTTTATGAGTGAAACAGGCCTCTAGGCCAATAGAGACGAGCGCAAGCAGCTATAAAAAAGGTAGCGCTTGGCTTAGTCCTTGGGTCCGAATTCAACGGGAAAGTCTGTAATCACCTTGCCGTTTTCGTCTGGAGGAATGCGTTCTGCCTTCTCTACAGCCCGGAGAACGGCCTCGTCCCAAGCTTGCACTCCACTGGATTTGCTCAGCTTTGAACTCATGATAAGTCCTGTGGAAGAGACTTTCACCTGGACGATAGCTTTCGGGTTTCCCTGAATACTTTCAGGATTTGCAAAGGTGATGTTGCGCTTGAACAAAGCGGCCAATCGTCCTTTGTAATTTGCCGATGGACCGCTGGCCTTTTGAGCCGTACCAGTGGCCTCGGCGCCGCCGGTGGCGCCGGCCTGGCCCATCATCCGTTTGAGGTTTTCGTCACGCAGCTTTTTCGCCGCAGCGTCAGCCAGCTTTTGCTTCTCGTCGTCTTTCGCGTCCTGCTTCTTCGCTTCGGCCTTTTTGGCGTCTTCGGCGGCTTTGCGCTTGGCCTGCTCTTCTTTGGCCTTCAGTTCTTTTTCTTTCTTTGCCAACTGCTCAGCCTTGAGCTTTTCCTGTTTCAGTTTCTGCTGGTTCTCGGCTTCTTTTTGCTGCTGCAGCAGCTTGCGCTTTTTCTCCTGCTCCAGCGCGATGTCGACATTGGGCGCTGGCGGCGGTGTCTTCACTTCCGGTGTTGGGGGCGCGGGTGGAGGCGGTGGTGGGGTGGGGGCTTCCACCAGCCTGGGCGCCGCCGCCTGCGGCACGCTGGACCAGATTTCGGCATCGAACGACACGGCCTTGTCGCTGTGCTTCCAGTTGATGCCCCAGGTCAGCGCGGCCATCAGCAGGATGTGGGCAAGCAGGGCCAGCCCGAATGCGCGCAACGACCCGCTGTCGCGGGGCGGTCCGAATTCGAGGCGGTCTGCGGCGCTGGGCATGGCGGGTTGCGGGCGGCTACTTGTTGCCGGTTTGCACGGAAAGGCCTACGCGCGACACCCCGGCTTTTTGCAGATTGTCCATGACCTGGACCACGGTTTCGTACTTGATCGATTTGTCGGCGCTGATGACCACGGGCACAGCTTCGGCGCCGACGGCTTTCACGGCCGGCTCCAGCCGGGCGATGTCAGCTGCGACGTTGCGCACGTTGCTGGGCACGCTGTCGGTCTTGATCTTGATCTGCACGGTTTCATCCTTGCTGATCAGGATCTGCACCGGATTTTGCGGCTGGCTGGGCGCCTTGCCGACCTTGGGCAGCGCGATCATGCTGGGCGTGATCAGCGGCGCGGTCACCATGAAGATGATGAGCAGCACCAGCATGACGTCGATGAACGGCACCATGTTGATCTCGCTGATGGTGCGCCGGTTGCGGCCGCGGCGGGAATTGACTGCTGGCATGGCGGTCTCCTAGACGGACGGCCGCAGCGAAGGGCCGCCCCGAGCAAGGCCAGCCCCTTTGGGGGGCAGCGTATTACACGAAGTGAAAAGCGTGGGGGCCAACATTTCAGTGGCCGGAGGGTGATTGGGCGCCCAGATTGCGCTGCAGGATGTTGGAAAACTCTTCGATGAAGGTTTCGAGCCGGTTGGCAACGCGGTCGATGTCATGCGAGAAGCGGTTGTAGGCCACCACGGCCGGAATGGCGGCGAACAGGCCGATGGCGGTGGCGACCAGCGCCTCGGCAATGCCCGGTGCCACCGTGGCCAGCGTGACCTGTTCCAGGGCCGCCAGGCCGGTGAAGGCGTGCATGATGCCCCAGACCGTGCCGAACAGGCCGACGTAAGGCGAGACGGAGCCAACGGTGGCAAGGAAGGAGAGATTGGCTTCGATCGCGTCCACCTCACGCTGGTAGCTTGCGCGCATGGCGCGGCGCGCGCCGTCCAGCAGGGTACCGGCGTCGGTGATGCGGCGCTCGCGCAGCTTCTGGTATTCACGCATGCCGCTGGCAAAAATGCGTTCCATGGGGCCGGAGTGCTTGGCGTTTTGCGCAGCACCGGCGAAAAGGTCGTTGAGGCTCGTACCCGACCAGAATTCGCGGTCGAATTCATCATTGAGCTTTTGCACTTTTTTCAGGGCAATGATCTTCCTGAAGATGGCGGCCCAGCTGGCAATGGACACGCCCACCAGCAGCGCCACCACGGCCTGAACGACCCAGCTGGCATTGAGGATGAGGCTGACGATGGAGAGGTCTTGATTCATGTTGAAGCTTTGCTCAAGTTTTTAGGCTGTCAAGAATGGCAGCAGGAATCCGCCTGGGCTGCAGGCTGGCGGCGTCGACCCAGCCAATCCGTATGGTTCCTTCACAGAGCAGGACGGGTGGCAGTCCCTCTTCTTGCTCTGTTTTTAATAGCACCTGCTGCCCGATTATCATGGACGCGCGGCCTGCTTCGACCAGGCTTGCCGTAACAATGAGTTCATCGTCCAGGCGGGCAGAGCGATGGTAGCGGATGCTGGTTTCTGCCACCACAAATATGCCACCGGTACTTTCCCTCAGGCGCTGTTGTTCAACACCGAGTGATCTGAGCCATTCAGTGCGCGAACGTTCAAAAAATTTCAGGTAGTTCGCGTAAAAAACAATGCCGCCGGCGTCGGTGTCTTCCCAATACACCCTCACGGGCCAACTGAATGTGGCCCCCACGCTTTTCACTTCGTGTAATGCGCTGCCCCCCGAGGGGGCCGCTGCGCCTGCGGTCTGGCGAAGCCAGTCCCGCGGCCCCTGCTTGAAAGGACTTCCGCCTACGTTTGACTTGATCGTCCTCTGACTAGGCAAGGGCAGCCTCCAGACGGGCGATGGCTTCCTTCAATTGGTCCATGGAGTTGGCTGTGGAAAACCGTACGAACTGTTCGGGTGCCGCATGCCCGAAGTCACGGCCCGGCGTGACGGCCAGGTGGGCGCGGTTCATGAGCTCGAAGGCGAAGTCCCAGCTGCCGCTGACGCCCAGTCTGGCGGCCGCGGCGGTGCAGTCGGCGTAGGCATAAAACGCGCCGTCCGGCATCACCGGAACCGTGAGCCCCAGGCGGTTGAGCTCGGGGATGAAGTAGTCGCGGCGCGCCTTGAATTCGGCGCGGCGGCGTTCGTACTCTTGCAGGCTCTCCGGCTCGAAGCAGGCCAGGGCGGCATGCTGGGCCACGGTGCTGGCGCAGATAAAGAGGTTTTGTGCGATGCGCTCGATCACCGGCGCCAGCGCTTCGGGCACCACCAGCCAGCCCAGGCGCCAGCCGGTCATGTTGAAGTATTTGCTGAAGCTGTTGATGCTGATCACGCTGTGGCCCAGCTCGCCGGGCATGGCCAGCGCCGAATGGCCGAAGTGCTCTTCGTAGCTCAGGCCCAGGTAGATTTCATCGATCAGCGTGATGCCGCCGCGGCTGTGCACAAATTCGTGGATGCGCTGCAGCTCTTCCGGTGCAATCGAGGTGCCCGTGGGATTGGACGGGGAAGCCAGCAGCACGCCGCGTGTTTTGGAGTTCCATGCCGCTTCCACCTTTTCGCGGGTCAGCTGAAAGCGTTCTTCGGCGGTGGTGGGGACCAGCACCGCATTGCCTTCTGCCGCACTGACGAAATGCCGGTTGCAGGGGTAGCTCGGGTCGGGCATCAGGATTTCGTCCCCCGCCTCAATCAGGGCCAGGCAGGCCAGTTGCAAGGCAGCGGAGGCGCCCGCGGTGATGATGATGCGGTTGGGCGCCACCTGCGCCCCGAAGCGGGAGGAGTACCAGCCGCTGATGCGCTCACGCAGTGCCGGCAAGCCGGTGGCCTGGGTGTATTGCGTGGTGCCATGTTCAATGGCACGGGTTGCGGCCTGTTGCACCAGAGGCGGCGCCGTGAAGTCGGGCTCGCCGATGTTCAGGAAGATCATGGGCGATGCGCTGTGCGCAAATTCCTGCGCCAGCGCAGAGGCCGCTTTGGCAACCTCCATGACATAGAAGGGCTCAATCCGCTGAGCCCGCTGGGCGATTTTCAAGGCTGGCCTTTCACGGGGCGAGCCCCTATCGGGATTTGTCGGCAGCGACTTCAACGGCGCGCAGCGAGGGCGCCATTTTGTTCAGGACCCCGTTGACGTACTTGTGGCCGTCGGTGCCGCCAAAGGCTTTGGCAAGCTCGATGCACTCGTTGATCACGACACGCCAGGGTACATCGAGGCAGTGGGTGAACTCATAGGCGCCTATCCACAGCACAGCATGCTCCACCGGCGATATTTCGGCCATGGGCCGGTCCAGCAGGGGCGTGATGTTTGCATCGAGCGTTGCCGCGCCTTCGATGCAGCCATGCAAAAGCGCATCGTAGTGGGCGGAGTCGGCTTTGTGAAAACCCACGAGGTCTCGGGTAAACGCGTCAATCGAATCCGCTTCGTTTCGGCCTACCAGGTGCTGGTAGAGCGCCTGCAGTGCGAACTCGCGTGCGCGCGTGCGGGCGGATTTGTCCGCCGCCTTTTTGACGCCGGTGTCGGTCAGGCCGGTGCGGGTTTGGGGCGGGCGTTTGGGTTTGGTGATGGGGTCTGCCATGAAGTGCCAGTCAGGTTAAGGGATGCAGGAGCAGGCGCTCAGGCAATTTCATTGATCAGGTTGGCCATTTCGACGGCAACGCGGGCGGCGTCGCGCCCTTTGTCGACCTGCCGGGCTTCAGCCTGTGCGACGTTTTCCGTCGTGAGTATGGCATTGGCAATAGGCAACTGGTAGTCAAGCGCCAGGCGCGTGACGGCGGCGCCGCTCTCATTGGCCACCAGTTCGAAATGGTAGGTCTCACCGCGAATGATGCAAYCGAGGGCGATCAACGCGTCGTATTTGTTGCTTTCGGCCAAGGCCTGCAATGCAACAGGGACTTCCAGTGCGCCGGGCACCTTGACGTGTTTGATGTTGTCCTCTTGCACACCCAGCGCGGACAGCTCGTGTTTGCAGGCTTCTGCGAGCGCATTGGTAATGCTTTCATTGAAGCGCGCCTGCACGATGCCAATGGAAAGTTTTTTGCCGTCAAGCTTGTCGCCTGAACCTTTTTCTGCTCCAAACACGGTGTATCCCTTTGATTGATTTTTGTGGAACGAAGTGACTAGTCTTTGGTGGTATAGCCCACGATCTCAAGGCCGTAACCCGTCATGCTCGGCATGCGGCGCGGGTTACCCATGAGGTTCATCCGGTGCACGCCGCATTCACGCAAAATCTGTGCGCCCACACCGTAGGTTCGCAAGTCCATGCGGCCGCGTTCGGGTGCCTGGCTGGCGCGCGCGGTGCCTTCAAACTGGGCGAGCAATTGCGCCGCGCTTTCACCGCAATTGAGCAGCACGGCAACGCCCCTGCCTTGTTCTGCGATGTGTTTGAGGCTCTGGTCGAGACTCCACGAATGCATGGAGCGGCCCGTTTCAAGAACGTCCAGCACCGATAGAGGCTCATGTACCCGCGCGGACACGACGTCATCGGCAGACCACGCACCCTTGACCAGGGCCAGGTGCAGGCTTTGGCTGGGTTTGTCCCGGAAGGCATGGGCGGTGAATTCGCCAAAGGCGGTTTGCAGTGTGCGGCTGCCGATTTTTTCCACCAGCGAATCGTTGCGGCTGCGGTGTTCGATCAGGTCGGCGATGGTGCCGATTTTCAGGCCGTGCTCCGCCGCGAATACCAGCAGGTCTGGAAGCCGGGCCATGGTGCCGTCGTCTTTCATGATTTCGCAAATGACGGCGGCCGGTGAGCAGCCGGCCATGCCGGCCAGGTCGCATCCGGCTTCGGTGTGGCCGGCGCGCATCAGCACACCACCATCGACAGCCTGCAGCGGAAAGATGTGGCCGGGCTGGACCAGGTCGGTGACCCTGGCGTCTTTGGCCACGGCGGCCTGCACGGTGCGGGCGCGGTCGGCGGCTGAAATGCCGGTGGTCACGCCTTCGGCGGCTTCAATGGAAACGGTGAAGGCGGTGGAGTGCTTGGTGCCGTTGCGCGTGGCCATGGGCGGCAACTGCAGCAGCTCGCAACGCTCGCGGGTCAGGGTCAGGCAGATCAGGCCGCGGCCAAAACGCGCCATGAAGTTGATGGCCTCGGGCGTGACGTGGTCTGCCGCCAGCACAAGGTCGCCTTCGTTTTCACGGTCTTCTTCATCGATCAGGATGACCATACGGCCGGCGCGCATGTCGGCAACGATGTCTTCAACAGGGGAAATGGCTGTGGTCATGGTTCAGGGCTTTTTTAGGATGTTGTTATGGGTGTCGCCCAGCATGCGCTCGACATAACGCGCGATCAGGTCGATCTCGAGATTGACGTCGGAGCCTGCGGCCAGCCGGCTCAGTGCAGTGTTCTGCACGGTGTGGGGAATGAGGTTGATGCTGATTTCCGTGCCGCCCGCGTCGCCAGCCAGGTCGGTGACGCGGTTGACGGTCAGGCTCACGCCGTTGACGGTGATGGAGCCCTTGTAGGCCAGGTACTTKCCGAGCTCGCGCGGGGCGCGAATGCGCAGCTCCCAGCTTTCGCCGACCTGGGCGAAATGCGTCACGCTGCCAATGCCGTCAACATGGCCTGAAACGATGTGGCCACCGAGGCGATCGTGCGCACGAAGGGCTTTTTCGAGGTTGATGGGGCCGGTTTCCGCCAAGCCGGTGGTTTTGGCCAGGGATTCGGCGGAAATGTCGATGGTGAAGCGATTGAGGGGAAGGTCCAGTGTTGTGGCCGTCATGCATGCGCCGTTGAGCGCGATGCTGTCGCCCAGGCCCACGTCATCAAGGTAACCCGCAGGCGCCTCGATGGTGAGGCGCTTGCCGTGGTCTGAAGAGCTGCCCAGGCTTTGGATGGCGACGATGCGCCCCAAGCCGGTAATGATTCCGGTAAACATGGTGCCATTTTCGCAGGGAATCCGGGCGCGGCGGCGCAGACAGCGCCAAAGGCCCGGAAAAGAGGGTGTTCAGCCGTGATTCACAAGGCTTGTGCAGGCACGCGTGGGCCGGTTCAGACGTCTATATCTAAGGGAAAATGGCCGTAACCCAATGGTTACGGGCGCAAGCAGCTATTGTTTTGATAGCGGATATGGGTGTTTTGCGAGCGTTCGCAGGGAAGACCGATGTCCACCATTGCGCTAGAAAGCTTCCCGGCCCGCCAGGCGAGCGACGATACGCAGGTCGGGCCCGACCCTGTCGGTAGACAGGAACTGGAGTTGGAGCCCGTTCGCGAGCGTTTGCAGGGGTTCCAGGGCAGCCATGCCCTGGCCAGGCCCAAGCAGCCTGGGCGCGAGGTAAACCAGGAATTCATCCACCAACCCGCTGCGGATCAGCGATGCGTTGAGCTTGCTGCCGGCTTCGACATGCAGTTCGTTGATTTCGCGCTGCGCCAGGTCTTTCATCATGGCCGCCAGATCCACTTTTCCCCGGGCGTCGGGCAGGCAGGTGACCGTCGCACCTTTGGCGACCAGCGCGGCTTCTTGTGGCGAGCCTCGTGTGGCGGTGTAGATCCACACCGGACCTCCTGACTGGAATATCCTGGCACCAGGCGGTGTTTGCAGCAGACTGTCGACAATCACGCGGCAGGGCTGCACCTGCGTTTCCACCAGCCGCACGTCCAGCTGAGGGTCATCCTCCAGCAGGGTCCCGATGCCCGTCAGCACGGCGGAGGCCCGGGCCCGCCACGCGTGGCCGTCTGTCCGCGCCTCAGGCGAGGTGATCCACTGGCTCTGACCGTTGGCCAGCGCCGTGGTGCCGTCCAGCGAAGCGGCAACTTTCAGGCGGACCCAGGGGGTTTTGCGGATCATCCGGCTGAAAAAGCCGATATTCAGTTCCCTGGACTCCTCGGCGCCCGGCCCGACCTCCACCTCGACGCCGGCGGCCCGCAGGCGCTCAAATCCCTGGCCGGCCACCAGCGGATTGGGGTCCGCTATCGAGGCGACCACCTTTTTGATGCCAGCGGCAGTCAATGCATCACAGCAGGGGCCTGTTCGTCCGTGGTGGGAGCAGGGCTCGAGGGTGACATAGGCGGTGGAGCCTTTGACCGAGTGGCCTTTATTCGCTGCATCGCGCAGGGCCATGATTTCGGCGTGGGGGCCGCCTGCCTGCTGGGTATGGCCAGTTCCCAAAATTTTGCTTCCACCTGAATCGGTCAGGACGCAACCTACGCGAGGGTTTGGCGCGCTGAGATACAACGCCTCTTCGGCCACACGCAAGGTCTGCAGCATCGCTGGGTTCATGATGGATTTTCTAACGGGGCAGATTTAAGCTGAAAGGTTGTAGGGTCAGGGATTTCATTCTGAGGCAAAGCCCATTTCCAGCACCCTGCGACTGGCGACTATATTCCCTTGCCTTGTCGCGGGGGTCATTTTCGTCTGCATAAGCGCCTCTATGATTTCGGCTTGCTGGCTTCGGCTGATTTCTGGTCTCGAAGAAATGATGTTCATATCCAGCAAACGGCCATCCTCTGCAATCCATATTTCTATGACCAGACGACGCAGTTTCAGGCTTGTTGCAGTTTTGTCCGGAAAGTTCCAGTCGAGCATCGGAAGGGCCGGCTGGTCGACCTCTTCAATGTCAAAAAAACGAACATCAGACATGCCGGGCTTTCTCGGGCTGGTGGAAGAAAGCTCCTGGCCGGGGGCAACCAAACCTTCAGCAGGCGCTGGTTTGATAGTTGCCGCAAGCTTTTCAGGCGGTATGGACTCGGTGGGTTCTGCCTGAGCAGCATTGCTGGGCTCGGTCATGACCCGAACGACCATGCTGTGATTCGCCGGACGTGCCGCAGTTGCAGTTTTTCCGGGTTTTTCGATGGATTGCGATACGAACAACAGCACGCTACCGTGCATGAGTAGGGAAGCAATGGCCGCAATCACCCAGCGGTTGTGCTGAGAAAAACGTCTTTCCTTCTTATGTTTCACCGGTTGGTGCGGCTG
>NZ_JBFUCA010000122.1:0-9712 GCF_056405475.1 Polaromonas sp. P1_G4 | reverse complement strand
TGCCCGCCCTTGGTGGCGATGGCGGTGGTGACGCGCTGACGCAACGTACCTTCTTCGAGCGTGACCCACTTGAGCTTGATGTCGGGATGGGCCTTCTCGAAAACCGGCGTGAGCTTCTGCATTTCGATCATGTGGCCGTTATTCACCGTCGCCACCACCAGTTCGGTCACAGCATGGGCCATGCCGGCGCCCGAGAGTGCAAGCACCAGGCCTGCCTGGATAAAACGCTTCATAAGGTGTCTCCTTCGTTATGTCAGTCAAAACGGCCGCTTTGCCGTTCACTGCATTTTGAAGAAAGGTCCTTGCGGGTTTGATACCAGATCAGAGAACTTCAATACTTTGTTGCATTGAAGGAGTGGTAATTTCCCTAAACTCCGCATTATTAGATGCAACAAATTGTCAAGGCCAACGTGACGCGCTCTGCCAATACAGGCCGCTAGCCGGCGTTGCTTGCTCAAGAGGCAGAAAAATGAAATCTGTCGGCGTAGGCACGCCGACCGGTCGCGGCGCTATTTGCGCGCGACAGCCGAAGCCGGCACCAGCTTGAGTGGCCCGTAGAAGGCCTGCAGCTGGCCCTCGTTTTTTTCGCCCTCGGTGAAGACGGCGAAGCTCAGCAAAGCGCCCGGATCTTCGCCAAAGGCCTTGCGGTAGTCGGCGCGGATATCACGCTCGTAGCTGCGCCATTCGTTGTAGCCGTGGTCGCCCGAGTCGACAATGATCTTGCGGATACGGTCGGTGCGGTCGTTGACGACGACTTCGCCTGGCCGGTTGACGCGCGACCACGAATAAACCAGCGTCGCGAACGGCATTTCTTCGCCGGTCAGCAGCCGGCTCAACTCGGACAGCAGGGAATTTTTCATCGACAGCCGCGAGCGGTCGCCTTCGAACGCGAGCACCACCCGCACCGGCACATCCTCGAGTTGCGGCAGTGCAAGGTTGGTGCCCGCACCGGCGTACGGCACGTTCCAGGAAAAGCGCACGAGCCCAAGCTGGTCGGGCTCGATGCGGTGGCGATGGCGCAGGATGCTGCCGGACGCCTCGACCTTTGCGAGCACCGCGTCGCGGCCCTCATGACGCACATAGCTGTAGCTGGCCGGCTGCTTGCCCGGCACGCGGAAGATTTCCCACCTGAGGTCGTCTGGCTTGAGCTCACCGGCCTTGGGCGGCGCCGACATCTCGGCCCAGGCGGTGCCAGTCACCCCCTCCGCCGGCCCCAGCGTGCCGCCGCGGCTGACCGGCTCATCGACATCGGTGTCCTCGTCGGGCGCCGGGCGTGTCGCGCAGCCGGAGACCAGAGCCAGCGTGAGAAACGCTGCAGCGAACATCGAAAAACGGGGGAAAAGGCGGCGAAGCGGAAGGGAAAAAGACATGATGCGAAGCCATCGAAAAATCGGCGAAGTGGCAAGTTGACCACGGAAGCGCGCGCTCCCGCAATGGAAAAACGCACACTTTTGCGGTATTCAGCCGGCAATCTTGCGCAGCAGGCCGGCGGTCGAGCCATCAAGGCCAAAGACGTCCCCGCTGTGCAGGCGTGGCTCGATGTCTTTGGCCAGCACCTTCCCGAGCTCGACGCCCCACTGGTCAAAACTGTTGATGCCCCAGATCGCACCGCTGACAAACACACGATGCTCCTGCAGGGCGATCAGCGCGCCCAGGCTGGCTGGGGTGAGCCGCTCAAGCAACAGGAAAGTACTGGGACGATTGCCGGGAAAATGCCTGTGGCCTCCGACCTCTTCTTTGCCGGTCATCAAGGCTTGCGCCTGGGCCAGAACGTTGGCCAACAATTTGGCGTGATGCCCCGGCAGGTCGTGCGGTGCGTGCGCGGCTGTTTTCACCGCCACAAACTCGACCGGCACCACCGACGTCCCCTGGTGCAGCATTTGAAAGTAGGCGTGCTGGCCGTTGGTGCCGGGTTCGCCCCACAGCACCGGGGACGTTTCAAACGGCAAAGCCTTGCCGTCCGCATCCACGCGTTTGCCGTTGCTCTCCATCTCCAGCTGCTGCAGGTAGGCCGGCAGGCGGCGCAGCGCGCTGCTGTAGGGCGCGATGCTGCGGCTGGTAAAGCCATGAAAGTTGCGGTACCAGACGTCGAGCAGACCCAGGCGCACCGGCAGGTTGCGCTCCAGGGGTGCGGTGCGAAAGTGCTCATCCATGGCGTGCGCGCCGGCCAGCAGCTCGCGAAAGCCGGCTGCGCCAATGGCGATGGCTACCGGCAAGCCGATGGCCGACCACAGCGAATAACGCCCGCCCACCCAGTCCCAGAAACCAAAGGTGGTGCTGATGCCGAATTCGTTGGCTGCCGCGACGTTGGTCGTCAGTGCGGCGAAATGCCGGCTGATGTCGCGTCCGCCTTGCGCCTCAAACCAGCGCCGGGCCGAATGCGCGTTGGTCATGGTCTCGGTGGTGGTGAAGGTTTTGGACGCGATCAGGAACAGCGTGCTTTGCGGCTTGAGCCCCTTGAGCACGGTAGCCAGCTCGTCCCCATCCACATTGGAGACAAAGTGAACGCGCTTGCCGGTGGCGGCGAATTCGCCGAGCGCCAACACCGCCATTTGGGGTCCCAGGTCGGAGCCGCCTATGCCGATATTGACAACGTCGGTGATGGCGGCATCCGCGCGCACCTGTTCGGCATACGCCAGCATCGCGTCCAGCGTGGTGTGAACCTGGGCCAACTCGGTTGCTATATTTTTAATAGCTGCTGGCGCACGTTCATATTGGGCTACGGCCGGATTTCGCAGTAAAAAATGCATCACGGCGCGCTTTTCGGTGCCGTTGATCAGTTCCCCGGCAAACATCGCGTCGCGGTGCTGCTCCAGCCCGCACGCGCGCGCAAGGTCAAATAGCAAGGCCTGGCTGGCGGCATCGATCAGGTTTTTGGAAAGATCCGCAAAAACGTGGGGAGCGTCCTGGCTGAAGCTGGCGAAGCGATCCGGGTCGGCAGCAAATGCCGATTTCAGGTCGAAAGTTTTGCCGGAAGCGGCATACAGCGCCTGCAGCGCAGGCCATGCGGAAGTCTGGTCGCAACGCGGTCGGTTCATGACGTGTCCTGTGCGGGAGGTTATGCGGCCAGCATCAGCTGTTCAAGCTTTACGGCATCGGCCGCGAAAGCGCGAATGCCTTCGGCCAGCTTCTCGGTGGCCATGGCGTCTTCGTTGAGCGCGTAGCGGAATCCGGCTTCGTCAAAGTTCACTGGGGGCAAATCCAGCGCCGCTGCGGCTTTGGCATCGAGTGCGCGCGGCAGCGCGGTATCGCTGGCGGCAAGCTGGGCCAGCAGTTCCGGGCTGATGGTCAGGAGGTCGCAACCGGCCAGTGCAGTGATCTGGCCCACGTTGCGAAAGCTCGCGCCCATCACCTCGGTGGCAATGCCGAAGTGCTTGTAATGGTTGTAGATCTCGCGCACCGACTTCACGCCGGGATCGTTGGCGCCGGACATGGCGGCTTCGTCCCAGGCGGCGCCGGCAGTTTTTTTGTACCAGTCATAGATACGGCCCACAAAAGGTGAGATCAGCTGGACCTTGGCCTGGCCGCAGGCGATGGCCTGGCAGAACGAAAACAGCAGCGTGAGGTTGGTGTGGATGCCGCGCTGCTCCAGCTTTTCAGCCGCCTGTATGCCTTCCCAGGTGGCGGCGACCTTGATCAGCACGCGGTCAATGTGAATGCCTTCGGCCTGGTAGAGCTCGATGATGCGTTCGCCGCGTGTATACGTGGCGTTGGCGTCAAAGCTCAGGCGGGCATCAACCTCCGTCGAGACCCGACCCGGAATGATGGAAAGGATTTCGCAGCCAAAACGCACCAGCAGACGGTCCATGACTTCGTCAAGCGCCCGGCCCTTGAAGCGGCTCACGGTGTCTTTCAGCAGGGGCTGGTAGTCGGCCTTCTGCACCGCCTTGAGGATGAGGGAAGGATTGGTGGTGGCGTCCTGCGGCTTGAACTGCCCCAGTTGCTTGAAGTCACCGGTGTCAGCGACTACGGTGGTGAACTGTTTCAGGGCGTCAAGTTGGGTCATGGCTGGGTGGCTGGTCAAAACGCGGAGTGGTCCGGATGAAACACCGTACTGTGCCTGGATGCAGGCATTTCACGGGTTCGATGTCGAGTTACCATTATGCCCATAGAATATGAAACTTTATTACCAAGACAATTTTTTACCATGAGTTTTGACCTCATCCTGTTTGGCGGCACCGGCGACCTGGTGTGGCGCAAGATCATGCCGGCCCTGTTCCAGGCCTTCCGCCACGGCTCGTTGCCGGAGGGCGGGCGCATTGTGGGCGTGGCACGCGACGATTTGTCGGACGACCAGTACCGCGCGCTGATCAAGTCCCGGTTTGACAATGTCGAGCTGGCCAAGCGGCCGAGCGAAGAGGAGTTCTCGCGCTTCGCGGCGATGTTGGGCTACCTGCGCATGGACCTGTCCAACCCGGCCGACTATGCCGCGCTGGCTGCGAAACTGCAGCAGCGGCCCGCCGACGTGGTGGTGATGTACGTGGCCACCGCGCCCAGCCTCTTCACCACGGTCTGCGAGCAGATCGCCGCCGCGGGCCTCAATGGCCCGCAGACGCGCGTGGTGCTGGAAAAGCCGCTGGGCCACGACCTGGCGTCCAACCGCGCCATCAACAAGACGGTACGCAGTGTTTTGAGCGAGCAGCAGATCTTTCGCATCGACCACTACCTGGGCAAGCCGTCGGTGCAGAACCTGTTTGCGCTGCGCTTTGGCAATTCGCTCTTTGAACCGCTGTGGCGCCGCGAGACGATTGCCAACATCCAGATCACCATCGCCGAAGACCTGGGCGTGGAAAAGCGCGGTGCGTTTTACGACAGCACCGGCGCGCTGCGCGACATGGTGCAAAACCATGCGCTGCAGCTGCTGTGCGCCATCGGCATGGAACCACCCATCAACTCGCACGCCGATGCCATCCGTGACGAAAAGCTCAAGGTATTGCGATCGCTGAAGGCCTGGACGCCTGAAACGCTGAGCCAGCATGTGGTGCGCGGCCAGTACGCGGCCGGCAACATCGACG
Organism: Polaromonas sp. P1_G4; assembly: GCF_056405475.1. Lineage (NCBI taxonomy): Bacteria > Pseudomonadati > Pseudomonadota > Betaproteobacteria > Burkholderiales > Comamonadaceae > Polaromonas > Polaromonas sp. P1_G4. Next base: position 4,697 of record NZ_JBFUCA010000122.1, on the reverse strand, counting down.
GCGAAGCCGTGCCCGGCTACCGCGACGAAAAAGGCGTGCCCCCTGACAGCAGGACCGAAACCTTTGTGGCCCTGCGCACCGAGATCGCCAACTGGCGCTGGGCCGGTGTACCGTTTTACATCCGCACCGGCAAGCGCCTGGCCGGCCGCGATGCGCACATCGAGGTGAACTTTCGCCCCGCGCCGCACGCGATTTTCAAGTCGGCGCTGGCAGGCTCCAATGTGGCCAACCGGCTGGTGATCAACCTGCAACCCAAGGACGGCCTGGAGCTGCACCTGCTTGCGCAGGGTGCCGACCAGCGCACGGGAGGCCGCGGCACGCCTTCGCTGGCGCCGGTGCAACTGGACCTGGATTTTGACAAACGCTTTGGCTCCGAGCGCGTGGGCGCTTATGAACGGCTGCTGCTGGATGTGATCGACGGGCGCTTGAATCTTTTCGTGCGCAGCGACGAGCAGGAAGAAGCCTGGCGCTGGGTCGAGCCCATCATGGACAGCTGGAGCAGCCAGGCGAGTGCGCCACGGCCTTATGCCGCCGGCACCTGGGGGCCCAGCGCTGCGAGCGCGATGATTGCCAGAGACGGCTATTGCTGGTCCGAAGAATGTTAGCCCCCATGCTCCCCACTGCGTGTGGTTCGCTGCCCCCCGAGGGGGCGCCCCGCCTGCGGCCCGGCAAAGCCGGTTCCGCGGCTCGGACTGGTATTTGGCAGACCTGTGAGATCTTGCAGCGTAGGGAGGACAGTTCCCGTGCTTGATCGAATAAAGGCTTCATTGCCGTCACTGGCGCCAGCGGAGCAACGCGTGGGCCGGTTGGTGCTGGCCGATCCGCGGGCATTTGCCAATTTGCCGATCACGGAGCTGGCGAGCCGCTCGCATGTGAGCAAGCCGACTGTGGTGCGGTTTTGCCGCAGCATGGGTTATGACGGGCTGTCGGACTTCAAGCTCAAGCTGGCGGGCAGCGTGAGTGAGGGCGTACCTTTCATCCACCGCAGCGTGGACGCGGACGACAAGACCGGCGACGTGATGGTCAAGGTGATCGACAACACGGTAGCGGCGTTTTTGAAATACCGCAACGACGCGAGTTCCGTAGCCGTTGAACGGGCCGCCGACGCGTTGCTGGCCACTTACAACACCGGCAAGCGGATTGAGTTCTTCGGCGTGGGCAATTCGGGCATCGTGGCGCAGGATGCGCAGCACAAGTTCTTTCGCCTGGGCATCACCAGCATCGCCTACAGCGACGGCCACATGCAGGTGATGAGCGCCTCGCTGCTGGGGCCGGGCGACTGCGTGGTGGTGATCTCCAACTCTGGCCGCACGCGCGATTTGATGGACGCCTGCGACATCGCCCGCAAGAACGGCGCGACCACGATCGTCATCACGGTCACCGGTTCGCCGTTGGCCGCGGCCGGCAACATCCACCTGGCAGCCGACCACCCCGAGGGCTACGACCGCTACAGCCCCATGGTGTCGCGCCTGATGCACCTGATGATCATCGACATCCTGGCAACCTGTGTGGCACTGCGCATCGGCAGCAAGCTGCAACCGTTGCTCAAGGAAATGAAAAACAACCTGCGTAACAAGCGTTATGCCTGAGACGGGCGCAGACAGGTGAGGCGCAGACGCGGCCTGCGTCGCCCCGCCTGTGATAGCGGCCCCTTGGAATTTCAAGAAGAATTCGCCCGCAGCCCATAAGGGGCATGCGCAAGCAGCTATTAAATTAATAGCAAATCAGCGCGTCGGCAGCGAGCGTTCGACAATTCCTGCAAACAGCGCCGAGCCCAGCGGCAGCACGCTGTCATTGAAGTCATAGCAGCTGTTATGCAAAAAGCGGCTGCCCACGCCGCCCATGGTTCCACCTTTGCCATCGGGCAACTGTTCGCCCTGGCCCAGGCGCAAGTAGGCACCCGGCTTGACCCTGAGCATGAAGGAAAAGTCTTCCGAGCCCATGCTGGGCTCAAGGTTGCGCACAACGTTCTCTGCACCCACGAGTTGTTCGGCGACGCTGGTGGCCAGCTCGTATTCGACCGGTGAGTTGATGGTGGCCGGGTAGATCCGCTCGTACTTGACGGTGGCCGTGGCGCCAAAGCCCTGCGCCACTGCGGCGCACAACTCCWTGAGGCGCCGCTCGACCAGGTCCTGCACTTCCGGTTTGAAGGTACGTACCGTGCCGACCAGTGTGGCATTGCCAGGCACCACACTCATCGCGCCCAGGTCGCCTGCCTGGATGGCACAAATGCTGATCACGGCGTTGTCCATGGCCTTGACGTTGCGCGAGACGATGCCTTGCACCGCGGTGATGATGTGAGCGGCCACCAGCACCGGATCGACCGTGAGGTAGGCGTGTGCCCCGTGGCCGCCCTTGCCGGTAATCTCGATGGTGATGCGGTCGGCCGCGGCCATCATGGGGCCGGGATTGATCCCGATGGTGCCAGGCTGCATCGCGGGCCAGTTGTGCATGGCGTAAATGGCTTGCACGGGAAAACGCTCGAACAAGCCGTCCTTGATCATCGCATCGGCCCCTCCACGCCCCTCCTCCGCGGGCTGGAAAACCAGCACCGCATCGCCGGCAAAATTGCGGGTCTCTGCGAGGTAACGGGCGGCGCCTACCAGCATGGTGGTGTGCCCGTCATGCCCGCAACCGTGCATCAACCCGGCCTTGGCGGACTTCCAGCCAAACTCGTTGTGTTCTGTCATGGGAAGCGCGTCCATGTCAGCACGCAACCCGATCATGGGCTTAAAGCCGGGTTGACCGGAAGCCTTGGCTGACTGCTGACCCTTGATGACAGCCACAACACCTGTTTTCCCAACACCGGTGTGCACCTCGTCAACACCGCATAACTTGAGCGCATGCACTACCCGGCTGGAGGTGTAAACCTCTTCAAACCCGAGTTCCGGGTGGGCATGCAGGTCGCGCCGGAAGGCGGTCAGTTCGGGGTGGTATTGCGCTATTTGCGCAAAGGCCCGCCCAGAGGCACGCAGTGGAGAGGGGCGATCGGGGTTTGCAATATCTCCCGCTGCGGCAGGCTGAATGGATGAAGCACTTGGAAGATTGGCCGGAGCGCGCATGTCAGTGGAGTCCCGAGTTCAGCAGGTTAAATACTAGTCCCGAAGGGATAGCGGTGCAAATCCAGGGGTTTGTGAAACCTGCAGCAATTCCGGCGCCATTGCGGGCCTGGCCACCATGCTTGCAGTTTTGCTTTTGAAGCTGACGGGGCCGTACCATGCCTTGGTGATTTGGCGCGTGTTGTCGCTGTCAGTCATGATGGCGACACCGACCAAAGCGCCGGGCGGCTCGCCGAAGGCCTTTTGGTAGTCGGCACGAATGTCACGCTGGTAATCGAGCCAGCGATCAAGGCGGCCGGGACCGGATTCGATCACCACTTTGCGGATCCGGTCGGTCCGTGTATTGATGATCACGCTTTCTGGCGCGCTGTGAGAGCCCCAGACATACATGAGAGTCGCATAAGGCAGCGGCTCGCCTGTCAGTGCCAATGCAAGCTCTGAAAGCATGGCGTTCTTGGCGGAAAACTTCGACCTGTCACCTTCAAAGGCCAGGACCACACGCACGGGTGAATCATCGCTGTCGCGTTGCGTCATGTCCGCACCCGTAATCATCTTCGGCACCTTCCAGGAAAAGCCCAGGGTTCCAAGTTCTGCGGGCTCTATACGCAGGTTTTGCCGCAGCATGCTGGCGGCGCTGTCGGATTCACCGAGGATGGCATTGCGCCCGTCCATGCGCACAGCACGGTAGCGGGTCGACTTCTTACCCGGAAATGTGCAGTGCTGCCACTTGATGGCATCTGCGGTAGTGCTTGTGGACGACGCCGAAGTCCAGTCGACGTTCGTGCCTGCTGCAGGTGCGGAAGGTGCGAATCCCGCACAACCCGCGATAAGGAGCACGCAACCGGCAGCAAGCAAACGCAACGTGCACAGGAAAAAGTGGCGATGTAGCAATGGCATTGAGAGATTGGGGCTGACGACGATGAACCGTAGTATCTATTGCGAGTTGACTCAAATAGCAGAACCTGCGCATTTAACGCGGCAGATGCGGAAAAGTTTCACCAATTTCAACGACTCACGGCATCAAACGTGTACATGTGTCTTTCTTCACGAAAAAAGCCGCCCCGGGTTACCCCGAGACGGCTTTCAGATTCTCATCAAAAACTGGCTTAAGCCAGCTTCAGATTAGAACGTGTGGCGAACACCAGCAGCAAACACGGTTGCCTTGTCGGTACGGGTCAGGTCCGTTGCGGACTCGCCCTTGACATTGGTGTAACCGGTGTACAGCGTGGTGCGCTTGGACAGATCATAGGTACCCAGCAGGCTGTAGCCGGTGCCTTTGCGGCTCACGCCAGAGAACTCGCTCTTGGTACGGGTATAACCAGCAGCAATGGAAGCGGCGCCAAACGGAACGCTCACGCCCACTTGGTATTCCTTGTCCTTGGCATCCACACCAGCGGCGATCAGGCCCTTGGCGGTGTTATAGCTACCGACGAGCTTGGCAACGCCGAAGTCATACGTAGCGCCCAGCAAGTTGTACTTGCGGGTAGTCACGAGCGGAGATGGGGTACCTGCATTGCTGGCGGCGGAAGCGATGCTGTTGGCGCCAAGGCCGTTCGCGCCGGAGAACATCGTGCTGACACCGTTGGACTTTTCAGCCTGGTAGCCGTAACCGACCAGCAGAGGGCCATTGGCGTACTT
>NZ_JBFUCA010000121.1:0-11911 GCF_056405475.1 Polaromonas sp. P1_G4 | reverse complement strand
TACTCAAGGTTGCCGAGCTGGTCGGCCAGGCCCAGTTCCACCGCCTGCTGGCCGCTCCAGAACAGGCCGCTGAACATCTCGGGCGTTTCCTTCAGGCGTTTACCGCGGCCGGCTTTGACCACCGCGATGAACTGCTGGTGGATCTGGTCCAGCATGGCCTGTGCAAAGACCTTTTGTTTTTCACTTTGCGGGCTGAACGGATCAAGGAATCCCTTGTTTTCGCCGGCCGTCAGCAAGCGGCGCTCCACGCCCAGCTTGTCCATCAGGCCTGTGAAGCCAAAGCCATCCATCAGTACACCGATGCTGCCCACAATGCTGGCCTTGTCGACGTAAATCTTGTCGGCCGAAACAGCGATGTAATAAGCGGCGGAGGCGCAGGTTTCTTCGACCACAGCGTAAACCGGCTTCTTGTGCYTGGCCTTCAGGCGCAGGATTTCGTCGTTCATCATGCCGGCCTGCACCGGGCTGCCCCCCGGCGAATTGATCAGCAGCACAACCGCCTTGGCGCCTTCGTCTTCAAAGGCGGCACGCAGCGCAGCGTTGACGAACTCGGCGCTGGCGTCGGCGCCCGCGGCGATTTCACCCTTTATTTCCACCACGGCCGTGTGCGGAACAGTCGCATCGCTGGCAGGCGTGCCGCGGTGCAGTGCCATCCATACCAGAGCGATGAAAAACGCCAGCCAGGACAGGCGCACAAAGGTTTTCCAGCGTCGCGTGGCTTTTTGTTCGTTGAGCGCAGCAAAAGCCAGTTTCTCAAGCGTCRCGCGCTCCCAGCCGGGGGCGGAAGGGTCAACGGCGGATTTTCTGGCCTGGGGATAAGGCGGAAGGGATTCCGGCTGGTTGGGCCGGAAATCCGATTCGCGCAGCGAATCAGAGTCCATGGGAGGGTCGGGGCGATGGGGGTCGTTCATGGGCGATAGTTTAGAGAGGTATTAGAACTGTAGCGGTTTAAGGTTGTAAGCAGAATGCCAATAAACAACCCCTTCAATTTCTGAAAGCTCGATTTTGACCAGCCCTCCCTGGCAAGGCCCGCCGGCGCACAGGCCGGTATCCGGACGGTAAACGGCGCCATGGCTGGCGCATAAAAGCCACTGCCCCCCGGTATCAAACACCCGGTTGGGCTGCCAGTCCAGCTCCATCGCGACATGGGTGCAGCGATTGAGATACGCGTGGACCATTCCTTCGTAACGGACCGCAAAGGCGCGGCAGGTCTGCCCGGCATAAATGACGTCGAACGGCACTGCCAACCCGCCTTCAAGCAGGTCGCGGCTATTGCACAAAGCTTGCCGGGGTTCCGTGGACGTCATCGAAAACTACCCGTGGGCCAGCAGCCAGTCGTGCAGTTCCTGCACCGAATGCGCGACATGGCGCGGCGACAGCGCGGTAAATGTGTCCGGCTCATGCGCGCCATAACTCACTCCCACACTGGCACAAGCAGCATTGACCGCCATCTGGAGGTCATGGGTGGTGTCGCCCACCATCAGCACGCGCCCCGCGGGAATACCAAACTCCGCCATGAGCTCATGCAGCATGCGCGGATCGGGCTTGCCTGCCGTCTCGTCAGCCGTGCGGGATCCGTCGAACACGCCCTTGAGCTCTATGGTGCGCAGTACTTCGTCAAGGCCGCGGCGCGACTTGCCGGTGGCCACCGCGAGCAGGTGACCGCGCGCTTTCAGGGCGTCGAGCAGGGGAAGCACGCCCTCAAACAGGCTCAGGTCGTCGTAATGCGCAGCATAGTGATGGCGGTAGCGCTCGCCCAGTTGGGGATACTTTTCGGGGGGTACATCAGGCGCGGCATGAGCCAGCGCCTGCATGAGGCCCAGGCCGATGACGTAGCCGGCTTCCTTGTCGGTGGGGACCGTGCCGCCCACATCACGCACCGCGGCCTGGATACAGCGCACGATGATTTTGGTCGAATCAAACAGCGTGCCATCCCAGTCGAAAGCGATCAGATCGAAATTTCGGGTTTGCATGTCCCATCCCTGCGTCACTGTCCCTGGATTCAAGGTCACAAAAGCGCACACACAAACCACCAGGCAGATTGCCGATCTGGAAACAACAAAACGAAACGCAGACACGGCGTTCAAGGAAGGCACCACACGCCTGTTCAACAGCCAAAAAACCGCGGCCGCCAAAAGGGTGGGGAGCGGAAACAGAAGCATCGTTTCAACATTCCCCCACGACACCCAGAACATGAATTCCGTCAGAAGCGGCCAAAAGATGACCGAGGGCACTTCGCTCCACCGGAATTCGCCGCGCCCAAGCTCACCTGCCACCAGGTAATACGCCACACCGTACAGGGCAGGACCGGCAAAAACAAACATCAGCACTGTTCCGGCCAGGCCGCTGAACCTTCCCCGTATCGGCTTGGCTGCACTGTTTGAGCCAGGCGCTTCATGGCCCCTGTGAATCATGTGGAAACCTGCGCCGGCAAAAACTGCTGCAGCTCAGGCGGCAAAGGCGCCTGCAGGTGCACGACCTTGCGCAGTTTGGGATGGTTAAATTTCAGGCTCCAGGCGTGCAGAAACATGCGTTTGAGCGATGCCGTGCCCGGGGCGGACCTCTGCAGCGCCCGGTTCAGTTCAAAGTCTCCGTATTTGTCGTCACCGGCAATCGGATGCCCCTCATTGGACAGATGCACGCGGATCTGGTGCGTGCGGCCGGTCTTGATTGTGACTTCGAGCAGGGTGAAGGGCGTTGCGGGCGCCAGCGGACTGGCAGGAAAAGCCGACTTGACCTTGACCAGCGTCACCGAACGCATGCCGTCGGGGTGGTCGTTGGGCACCACCTTCACACGCCGCTCGCCATCGGGCAATAAATACTTGTGCAACGCCTTGTCGATCACGCGGTGATTGGCCGGCCAGTCGCCGCCGACCAACGCCAGGTAGACCTTGTCGGTTTCACGCTCCCGGAACTGCTCCTGCAGCAGCTTGAGCGCCATGCGCCGCTTGGCGATCAGCAAGATGCCGCTGGTTTCGCGGTCCAGCCGGTGCACCAGCTCCAGAAAGTCAGCCTCGGGCCTGGCCATGCGCAGCTGTTCGATCACGCCGAAGCTCACGCCGCTGCCGCCGTGCACAGCCACACCGGCCGGTTTGTCGATGGCCAGCACAAAGTCGTCTTCAAACAGAATCGGGAATTCGCGGGACGGCGCATAGCCGCCCGTAGTCGAACTCGCGCCGTGGCGGGCGATTTCCTGGGCCATGGCCTCGGCCTTTTGCCCGGCCCGCTCAGAGGTGCGAACCGGCGGCAGGCGCACGATGTCGCCGGTCTCCACCCGCGTATCGGCCTGCGCCCGGCCCTTGTTAACCCTCACTTCACCGCTTCGGATGATGCGGTAGACATGGGTTTTGGGCACGCCCTTGAGTTGGCGGATCAGGAAATTGTCGAGGCGCTGGCCCGCATAGTCTTCATCTACCGTCACCAGCGTGGCCTGCGGCGAGGCCGGGGCCGCCGCCGGTGGAGTGGATGGCGCCGGGGTGGGCGCGGACACGGCTGCGGGCGGCCATACCGGTGTTTTCCCGGGTTTCCTTGCCAAGCCCTTTGCTGACCCTATAATGTGTTTCACTAGCGATGCGCTGTAAGTGGTTGATTTGTCTGGAGTTTAGTCCACGCAAGTCCCCGGCCCTGAAAAGGCAAACAAGCAGCCTCGCTGGAAGGTCGATGCCCACGCCGGCAATTGCCCGCAAGCGACGAGTGCAAGGCACCTCGCGGCGAGCGTCTTTGCACGGTAGAAGAGTCGACGTTTTGCGAACAACACTACGGAATACCATGTGTGCAGCCCAAGTCATGAACAACAGGCTGCATGCGGATCCAGTCGAGATCAAGTCCTTAACGGTAGCCCTCTGATGACAACACTGGTCAGTCTGATTTATATGTGCCTGCGGCGCCTCACGACATTCGTGGGCCCTGCTTTTGGCATAAATCAGCCGCCAGCCCTTGTACAGTGGGCGCAAGCAGCTACTCTTTTTGTAGCATCCACCCGTTTGACCCCTGCTCGCTCCATCCACGCGCCTACGCCCAGACCACGTCGCTGACCGATTCACTTCGGTCGGCCGCGCGCTGTCAAAAGCTCTCCGGCAATTCCTCCAGTTCGCACTGCGTCCCTCCGGCGTCGTTGGCCCATTTTGGGCATGTGATTGATGTTCAAGACATGACATCAAAACGAAGAACGATAAGGAAGGCTACCCATGAAACGGATGCTGGTAAACGCCACACAGGCTGAAGAACGCCGTCTGGCGATCGTCGATGGACAAAAACTCCTCGATTACGAAATTGAAATTGAAGGGCGCGAACAGCGCAAGGGCAACATCTACAAGGCCGTCGTCACCCGCGTCGAGCCCTCACTCGAAGCCTGCTTCGTCGACTACGGCGAAGACCGCCACGGCTTCCTGCCGTTCAAGGAAATCTCCAAGCAATACTTCGCCCAGGGTGTGCCCGTCAACCAGGCGCGCATCAACGATGTGATCCGTGAAGGCCAGGAACTGCTGGTCCAGGTCGAAAAAGAAGAACGCGGCAACAAGGGCGCGGCCCTCACCACCTTCGTTTCCCTGGCAGGCCGCTATGTGGTCCTGATGCCCAACAACCCGCGCGGCGGTGGCGTAAGCCGCCGTATCGAAGGCGAAGACCGGGCCGAGCTTAAAGAAAACATGGACCAGCTGGAATATCCCAACGGGATGTCCATCATCGCGCGCACCGCCGGTATCGGCCGCAGCGCGCCGGAGCTGCAGTGGGACCTGAACTACCTGCTCAAGCTCTGGACCGCGATTGACGGCGCCGGCAAGGGCGGCAAGGGCGCCTACCTGATYTACCAGGAATCCAGCCTSGTSATCCGCGCSATCCGCGACTACTTCAACAGCGACATCGGCGASATCCTGWTCGACACSGACGACSTSTACGAGCAGGCCMGCCAGTTCATGRMCCACGTGATGCCCGASCACGAGCACCGCGTCAAGCGCTACCGCGACGACGCGCCGCTGTTCAGCCGCTTCCAGATCGAGCACCAGATCGAGTCGGCTTACGCGCGCACCGTGCAGTTGCCCTCCGGCGGCGCCATCGTCATTGACCACACCGAAGCGCTGGTTTCGGTCGACGTCAACTCCGCCCGCGCCATCAAGGGCGGCGACATCGAAGAAACCGCCACCCGCACCAACCTCGAAGCCGCCGACGAAGTGGCGCGCCAGATGCGTTTGCGCGATCTGGGCGGCCTGATCGTCATCGACTTTATCGACATGGAAGAGTCGCGCAACCGCCGCGACGTGGAAAACCGCCTGCGCGACGCGCTGCGGCAAGACCGCGCCCGCGTGCAGTTCGGCACCATCAGCAAATTCGGCCTCATGGAAATGAGCCGCCAGCGCCTGCGCCCCGCCCTGTCGGAAGGCGCGTCCATCCCCTGCCCGCGTTGCGGCGGCTCCGGCCATATCCGCGACACCGAAAGCTCGGCACTGCAGATCCTGCGAATCATCCAGGAAGAGTCCCTCAAGGACAGCACGGCCTCGGTGTTGTGCCAGGTCCCGGTCGACGTGGCGTCTTTCCTGCTGAACGAAAAGCGCTCCGAGATCGCCAAGATCGAAGTCAAGCAGCGTATCAACGTGCTGCTGGTTCCCAACAAGACGCTGGAAACCCCCAACTACCGCCTGGAACGCCTGAAGCACGACGACCCGCGCCTGGACAACATCGCCGCCAGCTACAAGATGGCCGACGAAATCGAGGATCCGACCACCGTCACGCGCCGCAGCCAGGAAAAGCACAACAAGCAGGAGCCCATCATCAAGGGCGTCTTGCCCGATGCACCTGCGCCGATCGCGCCGCCCAAGCCGGAAGTGGCGCCACAGGCGGCTCCCAAGCCCCAGTCGCGCCGCCCTGCCCCGGTAGCAGCTGCACCCGCAGAAAAAGGCTTCTTCGGCTGGATCAAGAGCCTTTTCGGCGGCGCGGAAGCGCCAGCCCCGGCACCTGCCGCCAAAGAAGTGAAAAAAGACGAGCGCGGCGAAGGCCGACGTGAAAGCCGCGATGGCCGTGGCGATGGACGCGGTGAGCGTTCGGAYCGTGGCGGCGAACGCGGAGGCCGCGACGGCCGCCGCGGTGGGCGTGGCCGCAGCGAAGGACGCGGCGGTGAAGGCCGAGGCGAAAACCGCGAAGGACGCGAACCACGCCCAGAGGGCCAGGGCCGTGGCGAAGGCCGCAATGAAGGCCGTGGCGGCGAGCGCCGCGAACGCAACCCGGAAGGCCGCAACGAAGCCGGCCGCCAGGAACGCCCAGCCGGTGAAGCCCGCGGCGAAAGCCGTCCTGAAAATGCCGGCGACCAGCCCCGCAGCGAAAACCCCAGCCGCGAAGGCCGCGGCCGCCGCGAGCGCGGTGAACGTGGCGAGCGCGGTGGTGAGCGCATTCAGCGCGACTCCGTCGAGCAGGACCTCGCACTGGCCAACCAGGCCGCCATGGCAGCCGCCATGGGCGGTGAAGCCGGCGAGCCGCGCCAGGAACGCGCACCGCAAGACGGCGAACGCCCACAAGGCAACCGTGAACCGCGTGGAGAGCGTGGTGAAGGCCGCCGTGACCGCGGCGACCGCAACGGCCGTCGCAACGACCGCCGCACAGACCGCCCTGAAGGCGCCGAAGGCCAGAATGCTGCCGCTGAAGGCAGCGCCGGCTTCAATCCTGAAGCCGTAGCGGCAGCCCCCGTACTGGACGATGCCGGCAATGTGATCGCCCCTGCACAAAACGGCCAGGCCGAAGACCAACGCCAGCCACGCGAACGCCGCAGCCGGGACCGCTATGGCCGTGACCGCCGCGAACGCGGCGAAAACGGTGAGCGCAGCGAGCAACCTGCAGAAGCCGGACAGGCAAGCGGGCAAGCCGAATTTTCGGAACCTAATCAGCCGCAAGCCCAAGAGCAGCGTGCGCAAGCAGCTCCTGAATTTGTAGCACCGGTGGCTGCCGCCGTTCCGGTTGCTGTACTGGCTCCAGCCTACGTGACCCCAGCAGCCGTTGCCGCACCCGTAGCAGCTCCTGCCCCCGCACCGGCGCCAGCCGCTGTGCCGGTTGCTGCCAGCCTGCCCAAGGTTCAGTCTTACGACTTGCCCCTGCAGGACCTGGTTCAGGTCGCCCAGTCCTCAGGCTTGCAGTGGGTCAACTCAGATGCCGCCAAGATCGCCGAAGCCAAAGCCGCCATCGCCGCCGAAGCCAAGCCGGTCCACGTACCGCGTGAGCGCCCACCGCTGGTGGTCGCCGACGAAGGCCCGCTGGTGCTGGTCGAGACCAGGCGCGATCTCGGCGCTGTGAAGCTGCCTTTCGAACAATCGGCCGGCCAGTAAACGCGCCGACCTCTGCCGCATAAGCGGCACCTCACCAAAAGGCCCGCAAATGCGGGCCTTTTTTACGTCCTTCCTATCTTGCAGCAATGTCGTTAAGAGGCCCTAGAATCAACCCAACAAAATAGGCATGGGGAGAGGACGATGGACAATCCGCAGCACGATGCGCGCTATGCGCCGCCGCAGGCCAGCGTAGACGACGTGGTCGCGGCGTCAGAGGGGCCTGAGCTGGCCAGTCGCATGCGGCGATTTTGCGCCGTGATGCTCGACGCTGTTATTCAGTCCCTCTTCCTTTGGCTGGTGTCGGTACTGACGCCCTTCAATCCCTGGAACACGGAAGGACGCGACATGTGGTCCGTCGATCTGGTGAGCATGGGTGTCGGCGCCCTGATTTTTCTTGTGCTCAACGGCTACCTGCTCGCGACACGGGGCCAGACGATTGGCAAGGTCTTGCTCAAGATACGCATTGCCCGACCTTCGGGAGAGTCCGTTTCCGTCAAGCGCCTGGCCCTCCGATATGGCGCGGGGTTCGCGGCCAGCATCATGGTGGTCGTCCTGTGGGTCTATTCCCTGCTGGACTGCCTGATGATTTTCCGGAAATCCCGTCGCTGCCTGCATGACGAGATTGCGGACACCGTGGTCTTCAAGATCTGACAGGCAGCCCAGCCCTGTGACAACCGCGCGCCTCGACACGCTGTACACGGCCGAAACACCGGAGGGCATCACATTGTCCTTACGGCCCGCCGGCATCGTGGCACGCGGGCAAGCCTACCTGATTGACCTGGCCATACGGTCCTGCCTGTTTATCGCTGTGGCCGTAGTGGTCGGAGCAATGGGCAAGGCGGGCGCGGCAATCCTGCTGGTGACCTACTTCGGCCTCGAGTGGTTTTATCCCGTGGTGTTCGAGTTGACCCGCGCCGCGGCCACCCCTGGCAAGCGCGCGATGGGCTTGCGTGTGGTGATGGATTCCGGCCTGCCGGTAACGCCTGCCGCCTCGCTGACCCGCAACCTCCTGCGGGCCGCCGACTTCATGCCGGCGCTGTTTGGTGCCGGACTGCTCTGCGTCCTCTGGCGCAGCGACAGCAAACGGCTGGGTGACCTGGCCGCCGGCACCCTTGTGGTGTTTAGCGAATCAGTCAAGCTTCATGGCGATGTTCCCTTGGCTGATCCGCTGGCCCCCGCACGGCCGCTATCCGCGACCGAACAGGCCTCGGTGCTCTCCTGGGCCGGCCGTGCAACGCGATTAACCCCTGAACGTTTCGGCGAACTCGCAGCGCTGGCAGAGCCCGTGCTTGGCACAGGTGTGCCAGGCAGCAGCGCCACACAACGCCTGCTCGGGCTGGCGCAATGGCTGATGGGCCGGCGTGAAGGAGACGCGCGCCGATGACGCCTCTGCAATTTGAAGCCCTGTATGCGCCCCTCTGGACCGAACTCGAAACGGTGATCGGTATCGCCGAAACCCAGCGCAAGTTCGACGGTGCGCGGCTGGCCACCCTCTACCGCCGTGTTTGCGAGCACCTGGCGCTGGCGCAGGCTCGCGCCTATCCCGTTCACCTGACGCAAAGGCTCGAAACATTGACGCAAGGCGCGCATCGGCTGATTTACCGGCAGCACGACTACGGCCTGGCGCGCCTTGGACGGCTGGCGCTGGTTGACTTCCCGCAAGCCGTACGCGCGCACCGGGCCTACCTGCTGGTGGCGTTCCTGCTGTTCGTGCTGCCGCTACTGGCTGCCGGCCTGGCGACTTACCGCGACCCCGGTTTCATCCTGCACCTGATGGACGCGGCGCAAGTGCAGCAGTTCGACGGCATGTACAGCGACAGTGCAAGGTCCTTCGGGCGCAACCGCGACGCCGGTGGTGACTGGCAGATGTTCGGCTATTACGTCATGCACAACATCGGCATCGGCTTTCGCTGCTTCGCGGCCGGCATCTTCGGCGGGGTCGGCAGCGCCGGCGTGCTGCTGTTCAATGGGGTGCAGATAGGCGCCGTCGGCGGCTACCTGATCGCCGCCGGCCACGGGCAGAACTTCTGCTCCTTCGTCATCACCCACGGCGCCTTTGAACTGACCGCCATCGTGCTGGCGGGCGCCGCGGGACTCAGGCTGGGCTATGCACTGATCGCGCCGGGCCGGCATACCCGGCTAGAGGCGCTCCGGCTGGCGGCCCGCCACGCCATCGTGGTGATTTACGGCGTCATCGGCCTCCTGCTGATCGCTGCCGCCGTCGAGGCCTTCTGGTCTTCGGCGCGATGGGTCACGCCCGCTGTGAAATATGGTGCGGGCGCAGCCTGCTGGGCGCTGGTGCTGGCTTACCTCGGGTGGCAGGGAAGGCCGCGCGCCGTCCCCGCGGACCCCGGAAAACACCATGCAGGTTGATGCACTCGCCGTTGCACTGCGGCCGCGGCCCATGGCCGAAGCCGCGGACCTGGGTGTCGCACTGGTGCGCCGCCATGCCGATTCCATCTGGCGCACTTTCCTGCCCATGTATGTGGTCGTCATCGTGCTGGTGCTGTGCACGGCGGAGTTTGCCGGCTGGCTCCCCGGGCTGTTGATTTTCTGGCTCAAGCCCTGGTTTGACCGTACCTTGTTGTTCATCCTGTCACGCGCGGTGTTCGGCCAGCCCACGCGGTGGAACGACCTCTGGCAGCGCCGTGGGATGGTCTGGGGCGGCCAGTTGCTCCGGACACTGCTGTGGCGGCGCCTGTCTCCCTGGCGTTCATTCACGCAGGCCGTCGATCAGCTCGAAGGCCAACGCGGCGGCGCCAGGCGCAAGCGGCGCGACCAATTGCTGCGCGGGCGCCGTGGTGCGGGCGCCGGCATGCAGATGATTTTTGCCAATGTCGAGATCGCGCTCGAACTCGCAATCCTGTCGGCGCTGCTGTGGTTCGCTCCTGAAGGCAGCTTCGGAGACGTCTGGCGTTGGCTGCTCGACTCGGAGGCTTCGGCGCAAAGCCTGCTTTTTGCAGCGGTGTACGCTTTCGTCGTCGGTTTGATCGAGCCCTTTTTTGTGGCCGCCGGATTTGCGATGTACCTGAACCGGCGCGTTGAACTCGAGGCATGGGACATCGAACAGGAATTCCGCCGTGCTTTCACCCCCGCAGCGGCGAAAGGCCGGCCATGATGGCTTCTCGCCACGCCGCCGCAAGGTGCTTTTCATGGCGATGGGCCGCGGCCTGCGTCGTGATGGCGGGTATGTCATCGTGGGCCAACCCGGCTGCGGCGCCAGCCGAGCCGCCCTCGCGCCAGCAGGTGCAATCGGCCGCCGACCGGGTTCGTGCCGATCCCAACCTGCCCAGCAGCAAGAGCGAAAAATCCCTGCGCTTCAAGAGCCAGGACAAAAAGCCGGAAGACAAAAAGAAGGATCGCGACAGCCTCAACTGGCTCAAGGATTTGGTGGCCAAGGTGTCCGAGGGCGCGCGCCTGCTCGTGTGGGCGCTGGGCGCGCTGGCCCTGGCCTGGCTGGTGGTCGGCATACGGCGCTGGGTGAAGGTGCGGGCCGGCGGCGGCCGGCACCGGATGGCGCCCCTGCCCAGCCATATCGGCAGCCTGGACATACGGCCTGAAAGCCTGCCCGACGATGTGGGCGCCGAAGTCGCGTCGCTCTGGCAGCGCGGCCAGCGGCGGCCCGCGCTGTCGCTGCTCTACCGCGGCGCGCTTTCCCGCCTGGTCCACCTGCATGCGGTGCCCATCCGGAACGCCAGCACCGAAGGCGAATGCGTGGCTCTCAGCGAGGGCCGGCTGGCGCCCATGTCGCTGGAGWTTTTCGCGCGACTGGTGACCGCCTGGCAGCTGGCGGCCTATGGCGGACGCCTGCCGCCCACGGCCGGCGTGCTGGCGCTGTGCGCCGAATTTGACGCGCGGCTGGGCGCATCCATCGCCCCGGCGAAAGCCATCGCATGAGGGACCGACTGATCCTCATCCTGCTCGGCGTGCTGTTGCTGGCGGGTAGCGCCTGGCTGATGTCGGCCACCGAATGGGTGGACGTCGACACACCCACGCCAGCCAAGGGTGAGGCCCTCACCAACCCGCTTTACGCCACCGAAAAACTGCTGGTCGCCCTGGGTGCGCGGGTCGTGCGGCACAAAAGCCTGGATGCCATGCCGCCGCCGCAAGCCCGGCTGGTGCTGGTGTCGCGCAACTGGGACCTGTTCCCTGAACGCGCGCAGCGCCTGCGTGCCTGGGTGGCACAGGGTGGGCATCTGGTCATCCCGGGCTTCCTGGCCGGCCATAAATCGCTAAAGGACTGGCTACCCGTCACGGAGCAAAGCCCCTTGAAGTGGGAGTCGCCCGCGATGCCGCCGCGCCCGTTGGCCAAACCCGTCAAGGACATGGACTGCCGCGCGCTGGAAGAGCCCGCCGAGGTCATCGCGAGCTACGCCGACAGCCGTGTCTATCGCGCCTGCGGCGCATATTTCAGCCCCCAGTACCTGCCGGTGAATCGGCTGGCCGCACCGCTGTGGTCCCTGCGCGGCACGGCCGGCACTGAGGCCGTGCGCGTGCAGGTCGGCCAGGGCACGGTCACCGTGCTCGGTGGATGGAACCTGCTGGACAATAGCAACCTGCTGCGCGCCGACAATGCGCAGCTGGCGGCCGCGGCATTGCAGGCG